>JAJQHT010000268.1 GCA_021199595.1 Oscillospiraceae bacterium | reverse complement strand
CTGCGCTCTCCCGTTGGGGAAATCCCCAACCCCGTTTTGAACATCCCCGGTGGGGATGGACTGCGCATTCCTGCGGAAAACTTTAAGGAAAAATCCGGCACAGCAGCCATAAATCGTGGTTGCTGTGCCGGATAATGGTATCTGCTAGGACTATCCCGCCTGCGCACGGCGGGCAGCGTCTGCGGCATATATCTTGTGGAAGGGATCTTGGTGCTGTTTTTGTTTCCTTATGACCAGAAAGATACCTGATCTTTGTTTTTCGGATACCGGCCCGCTGCTAACAGTCATGACAATCGGAGAGCGGATGCATGTTTTCCACAAGATGTGGGGCATGAAGCTGAAACAGTTGGGGCAAGTCGTCTCTTATACAAGCGATTTTGACTTTACAAGCGAACAGCGGCCCAGTAACCCTCCAGCATGGCTTCTCTGGTTTTCTTTGCCTTTACGCCGCGCAGGCAGTCGCCTACGGGGATCACCTCCGGGGCGGTATACAGCAGGCTTTCATAGGCTGCCATATTGCTGCGAAGGCCAAGGGCGTATATCACGCTGTCCGCCTGGATAATTTGCTCCTGACCCGTGGCGTCTACGGCGTGAACAGTGCGTCCGTCCTCTATGCCGGTCACCTTCAGCCCGGTGCGAACATGGAGCTGAGGCGTTTCGGCAAAGGCCTGCATCATGCCCTCCTTGTGCATCCAGTTGGCCTCCGGGGCAATCTGCTCCAGCATTTCCACGATGGTAACATCATGGCCCGCCTTGGCCAGGAACAGCGCCGTCTCGCAGCCAATCAGACCCCCGCCCAAAACCGCTACATGATGGCCCAGCTTGTCGAGCTGGGTGTAGGCTACCGTGGCGTGCTGCACCTGGGGGTCGTCCAGACCGGGAATGGAAGGCTTGGCCGCCAGGGAACCGGCGGCGAGGATCAGCGCGTCATAGCCACCGTCCTTCACATATTCCGGCGTTACCTCTGTGTTGAGCAGGATTTTCGCACCGGAATGCTCGCACATATAAATCAAATGCTCTTTCAGGCGGAACAGGTCGATTTTCAGATCGTCATAATCGGTGAATTTCAGGAAACCGCCCAGCTTGTCCGAGCGCTCGCAGAGGGTAACGTCGTGTCCCCGCTCCGCCGCTGTGGCGGCTGCTTTCAGCCCGGCGGGGCCGCCGCCTACCACCAGCACCCTTTTCCTTTTGACCGGCGGCTGCACAAAGTTGCGGTAGCGAAGCTCCCGGCCAGCCGAGGGATTCACAGAGCACTGGAAATGCTGGCCGGTGTGCATTCCCGTGAGGCAGTCCAGGCAGCGCAGGCAGGGGGTTATTTCCTTCGTCCGGCCCAGGGCGGCCTTCTCCGGCAGATGCGGGTCGGCGATCAAGGCCCGCGCCATAGCCACTACATCCGCCTTGCCGGAGGCCAAAATCTCCTCTGCCATCTCCGGGTCAGAAATAGCCCCGATAGTGACAACTGGCGTTTGCACCCCCGCTGCCTTAATATCCGCCGCGTAATGCACGTTGACCCCGTGGGGAAGGAACATGGTGGGGTGGGTGTGGACGGCCTGGGCCTCCTCCGTGTCCAGGGCTGCGGAAACGTGGATGAAATCCACCTTGCCGTCCAGGAGCTTTGCAAATTCGATTCCTTCCGCCTTGCTCAGCCCCCCTTCAATTTTCTCGGAGCCGGACATACGGTATTCAATGAGGAATTTGTCCCCGCACCGCTGCCGGATGCGGTCAATGACCATCAGCGGGAATTTGGCCCGGTTTTCCAGACTTCCGCCGTATTCGTCGGTTCGCGTGTTGTAAAGAGGGGAAATAAACTGATCCAGCAGCCAGCCATGACCGCCGTGAACCAGGCACATATCAAAACCGGCCTGTTTCAGCAGGGCGGCCCCGTCCGCGAAATGCTCCGCCACCTGGTTCATATCCTCCTCTGTCATGGCCCGCACCTGCACGCCGTCCCAGTCGCGGGTGAAGGATACCGGGCCGATTGGATCCCGCCCGCCGTTGGCCGCAGGCTCCGCAGACTGCCCGGCGTGATTCAACTCCAGGCTGGCCAGTGCGCCGCCCTCGTGAATCGCCATAGCCATTTCAGACAGAAAGGGAAGATTCTCATAGGTCAGGCTGAAGCTGCGGGGATTCGACGCCGCGTGTTCCCGGTCAACCGGCGTATCGCCGATTGTCACCACCGCCGCGCCGCCTCTGGCCTTTTCTGCATAGTATGCAATCATATCCGGGGTGGGCGAGCCGTTGACGTCCATGTAGCACATCATATTGGGGGCCGAAAACAGCCGGTTGCGGAAGGTCAGGCCCTTGACGGAAAAGCTCTCAAACAAATGGGGATAAAACTGATTCATTGTCATGCTCCTTACTATTATGGTATCTCTCATGTTCAGTATATAACGAACCACGCGCAGAAAAAAGCGGCAGAATTTTGTAGGAGGCACAAAACGGGGGAGTGGGGCATCCTCTGTTCCCACGGCTTGAAAAACAGGAGTGAATGTCTTATAATAAACAAATAGTCATCGCCCTTTGCGGGCGGGGCGGTACGGCGCTGTAGGATTTAGCTGTTTTCAGGGAGGAGGGATAGTTTTTGAATGAACGTATGTTGGCCTGCTTTGGGGCGGCGGTGAGAACAGGGAGCTTTTCAGTGGCGGCGAACGATCTTTACCTCTCACAGCAGAATGTGAGCTATAACATACGCAAGCTGGAGGAAGAGCTGGGCTTTCCGCTTTTTGTGCGCCGCGCACAGCGGGTGGAGGCTACCACCTGGGGACGGGATTTCTATGGCTGGTATGAGAAGCTGGATAAAGCGCTGGCCGATGTGTCAGGGGAAAAACATGATATGCCCGTTTTCGTGCAGGTGAGCGATACGCAGTGCCGCTGCTTTTTGGCGACGGCGGAGCGGAAAGAGCTTGCAGCGGCAGCGGACGAGCTTTTTTATACGCCGCAGAATTTGACGGCGATTCTTGGGCAGCTGGAGCGGGCCTTAGGCTGCCGACTGTTTCAGCGTGTGCAGGGGCGTATGCTTTTGACTGAAGCAGGAGAGCGTTATTTTGAGATTTTTTCTCAGGCGCGGGATACCCTCTATGAGATACGTTCCCACGCAAGAGAGCAGTATCAAAGGACGGAGCGGCTGGTTCGCGTTGGGGTGTCGTCATGGCTGGACGGAGAGCGGCTGCTGGGGCAGACGCTGGAAAGAGTGCCGGATATTACGGTGCAGATACAGACAATGTCCAACCAGGAGCTGATGAGAGGGCTGAGCGACGGGCGGCTGGATTTGGTTTTTTGGAGCCAGAACCAGATGCCGGTCAATCAAGACTTGGACATAACTCCGGTAGCCAGAGAGGAGCTGTGCGTTTACGTACCCAGAGACGGCCAATCGTGTCCGGTGCTGGTTTGCCCGGCCTGGCCCCGCAGCTATATCGAAAACCGCTTTCTGGCGGCCCAGGAAACGAATTTTGGGAATTTTGTTCCGACCTATACGCAGTTTGTGTCAGACCTTGATGAAATGCGGGAAAAGCTGTACGGCGGCGGCTATGCGGCTGTGGGCGATCAGCGCTTTGGCTGCTTCGCTGAGACGCAGAGCCTGTCTGCCTGGCCGCTGGAGATAGAGTCGTATGTTATGGCCTGCCGCAAACCCAACGCCTATGCGCTGGCCGCGGACAGACTGATCGAAGCACTGCGGCGCCTGCATCTGGAGGGAAGCGGATGAGCTGCCGGGAAAACAGAAAGGGGGCTGTATCAGGCGATTGCCTTGATACAGTCCCTCTTGGGTTACGGATTATTACAGACCGGGGAAGAGAATAAATAGGACGGTCACGATTACCACGGCGATTGCCGTGAATAGAAGGGTTGTCATGCCGACAGGGCCATAGCCGTCCTTCATCTTGATGCCTGTCAGTTGGAATATGGTGGCCGGGCCAGGGAAGCAGGGCAGCGTATCGAACACGGTGGCGGTTGTCACCAGAATACGGAAGGCTGCACCGGCTGTGATGGCGCCGGCGGGAATGAAGGCGTCAGCGGCCAGCGCTGCGGCAATCATCATACCGGCAGGGCCGCAGGAGGCGCCGACGAGGATGGTGCTGACCAATGCCAGAGCCAGGGCAGCGGGCAGACTCACGCCGGTGAAGAAGCTGGTAATGATTTCATAAGCCGGAGCAGCCTGAATGCAGGAGGCAAGGCCGAAGGAGATGAGCATGATTGCCGGAATACCGGCGTTCCCCACGCCTTCGTTCAGACTGTCTACTACACCGTAGCATTTGGCGAAAAATTTGTTGCTGCTGGTATAGGATTTAGAGGAATTCAGATAGGGGAAGAACAGCACAACGGCAAAGATAACCCCAATGGCTATCGCGGCGAAGGCTTCCATTCCAATCAGATTATAGCATACGATTACGGCGACCAGAGGAAGGCAAGCGACGATGGGATTGGGGTGCTTGTCCTTGCTCTCTACGGCGGCCTGAGGCCCGTTGGCTTCCGGCTCTGTCCAGCCCCTGCCGGCAGCGGTATCCTTGTTTATCAGCCGCTTCAGATAGAACAGGGAGGCTGCGGCGACAAAGATGGTGACAATCAGGCCAGGAACAAAACCGGCGGTGGAGCGAACGCCCAATACCTGACTGGCTACCAGCGAGGCAATGTACAGAGAGCCGGGCATCAGCGCGCCCACAGCTGTGGGGGCAATCAGAAGCACAGGCAGATAGCGGCGGGGGATGTTGGTTTCCCGCATCAGGCTGGAAACAATGGCCATCATGGTGAAGATGACGGAGAAGTTGTCAATGCCGCAGTATGACGCTGGAGGAATTAAACCAGGGTTATGAAAAAATGAGGGCGGTACGTGAAATTGAAAATATCATGGGCCGATATTCCTTTTTCCACACATCCATGCGGCATTTGGATTATTTAAAGCTGTGATCCAAGCGCGACGACTGCATATTGGATATGCCCTGGGGAAGCTACGACGGCTACAAGGGCGTGGAGCGGTGCTATCTGCTCGACCACGGCGACCGCAGCTACCCGGAGATTTGGGACTTTATGATTGGTCTTTTCCCCATGCACACCCATACCACCGGGGTGATTGAGGTGGCGGACGACCTGGAAACTGCCAGGGGCTGCTGGCTCTCTCCCGGACAGGAGACCTTTGCGGAGAACGGCAAGGCTGAGGCTACATGGGCCTGGAGCAAAATCGGCGCGGACTTCATTCAGGAGGACGGCGTGTGGAAGGTCTGGCGGATGAGAGTGTATCCGGTGTTTCAGGCACCCTATGACACCTGCTGGACGGATGTGCCGCCATACGAGGGCTTTGTCCAGGAGACCCACTGCGACAGACCGGCCCGCGATGCAGTGAATTACCATCCGGATTACATTTACCCGGAAAACGAGCCGCTGCCGCCGGTTCCCTATAAGACATATGCGGATGTCGGATATATCTGGTAAGGAGGAGAGCAAAGTGAAAACTGCAGAACAACTGGCCTTTGAGCTGGATCGGCTGGGCGCAGCGCAGAAGTGCGAGCAGCTCATGAGCGTTTATGTCTCCCTTCATGCGGAGATGCGTCATATTGAGTATATGAACCTGTGGACACACCGGGAGGACTGCAAGCTTGAAATGCCCTGGGGCGCTTACGAGGGCTTCGCGGGTGTGGAGCGCTGCTATTTGAAGGATCATGGCGACCGCTCCATGCCGGAGATTCAGGAGCTGCTGCACGGCCTGCTGTGCGTACACTGTATTGGAACCTCGGTCATCGAGGTCGCGGAGGACGGACAGACAGCCCGCGGCGTGTGGATCTCGCCCGGCTTTGAGACGGCCAACGAAGGGCCTGAGGGGCCGCAGGGTATGTGGGCCTGGAGTAAATACGGCGTGGATTTCATCCTGGAGGACGGACAGTGGAAAATCTGGAAAATGAAGGTCTATCCGTTGTTCCAGGCGCCCTATGATACCTGCTGGACGGATGTGCCGCCCTATGACGGATTCATGCTGGACACGACCTGCGATCACCCACTAGAGCGGCCAATCTGGAACTATGATCCGAACGGGCGGTACCCGGACGACCAGCCGGCGCCCCCGAATCCCTATAAAACCTACGACGACGTAGGCTACACCTGGTAAAGGAGGATATGCGAACTATGACAGATGCAAATCTGGAGGCATTGACCCACGAGCTTCAGCGTCAGATGGCGATTCATGATTGTAAGAACCTGATAGGCAAGGTTATGTATTACGGCGTTGCCTGGCTGAACCAAAAGTTGGTAGAGCTGTGGTCTCAGCGGGAGGACTGCCTGCTGGAGATGCCATGGGGCATATACGATGGCCGCAAGGGTGTGGAGCGCTGCTATCTTCAGGATTTTGGCGACCGAAGCGCCATGGATGAAAACCAGCTCAAGGGTATCATGATGCTGTATACGGTGGACACGCCGATTGTGGAGGTGGCGGAGGACGGACAGACCGCCAAAGGCGTTTGGGTGTCCTCTGGTGCGGATACCTGGCGCGAGGGAGACGAGCATCCCCAGGGTTATTGGAGATGGGGCAAATATGCCGTGGATTTCATATTGGAAGACGGCGTGTGGAAAATCTGGCATATGCGGTTTTATCCCTTCTTCCTCACCAAATATGACGTTTCCTGGACGGAGGCGCCTGCCTATGATTGGGCGTTTTTCCCTGTGATGCCGGATCGTCCCCGCGAGACCCCGGTGTATCACTACGACGGCCAGTCTGTGTATCCAACCGGCCAGCCTGCCGTTCCTGCGCCCTACGCGCACTACGAATAAAAGAAAGTGGCTGTATCAACGAATCGCGTGATACAGCCATTTTATTGACAAACTTCAAAAAATAGTTTATCGTGGGAGCAGTATAAAAAGGAAGAGAATGCCTGATGAACAATCTTCAAATCCAGTATTTTCTGCGTTTGTGCCAAACGCTGAGTGTTTCGGAGACAGCTCGACAACTTTATGTTGCCCAACCGGCAGTGAGCAAGCAGATTGCGGCGCTGGAAAAGGAACTGGATGTGGTTCTCTTTAACAGAACCAATCGGGGGGTCAGCCTTACTCCCAGCGGAGAGTTGATTTACGAATTTTTTAGTGGCGCGCAAAAACAATTCCAAAAAACGCTTACCCAAGCAAAAAGACTCCAGACGCAAAAGAAATCCCTGGTTTTGGGTCTGCTGGAGCGCCTGGAGCTGGATGAGCTTACGCCGGTGATAAGAGAAATGCAGAAGCAACACCTGGATCTTGAAGTAAAGCAGGTCAGATTGGATAATCCGTCGCTGCTGTCGAGACTTTCTAATGAGCGGGTGGATGCTGTCATAACATTGGATCATGATTTGGATATGAGACCAAATGTTAAATATACAGAGTTGTGTCTGGTGGAAGCGGTTTTTGTGATTAGTCGTTTTCATCCACTGGCGGATCGGGCGGAGCTTCAGCCGCAGGATCTTACCGGACAGATGATTTGCAGGGTTATGTCCCGGCAGGGCGATACCTCCGATGATTTTCTGACGCGGGTGCTTCCTCTTCTTCATATCAGACCAAAAGGATTCTTTCCTGTGGACAATTTGGAGAGCGGTCTTGCAGCGGTAGAATCCAATGATGCAGTAGCATTGGTTGATAAACGGCTCCAATTAATGCGCCCGGAAAAATACCGCTTTGTCCCGACCGGCACCTATCAAAGTGCCGTCTGTGCATATCTCGAAAAGAACAACACGCCAATACTGGGAGAATTGATTCACAGACTTCAAGAAAAACTCCACACGGCTGACCTGGTTGCAGAGTGAGTATGCAATCACAAGAGCTAGAAACCTGGTATATATGGTCAGAGTTTATGGCTGCTGCCGGATACGCAGCAATATCTGTTGAGACTACTGCTGAATAAAGCAGACCGCTTCCCCTTTTGCTTAAAATTTTGAAGCCTATCGCGGTTCACCATACCTCTGTAAGATACTGTAGCGAAGTTGTTTTTCTGTTTTTTGGCGGAGATGCATTTAAACGGCTCATGATTTGTATGTGAAAGGCGAGTTTACAAGCGCCATAAATCGCGTAATAGAAGATATTAATCACCAATTTACATGAGCTGCGCTGGCCCGAAGCTTTTCCCGGACGTCCTTCTGAATCTTCCTGTTGATAAAGCGTTGGACTTACTTGCTGGTGCCTGGGTTTTGCTATATACCACGTTTCTTCAAATCTTTCAAGAAAGTAAGGGTTCCCTAAGATTTGAGACGACGGCTGAAATATGGTATACTATCAGAGGAGCCGAATTGCAAGGCCAAAATATAAACCAATCGTATTGCAGGTGATTCATATGGATATAGAGTATCTCCGTCTTTTTATTTGTCTGGCAGAAAATCGCAGCTTCACAAACGCGGCAAAGCAATTGTATATGAGCTCGTCGTCCTTCAGCAACAAAATATCAGAGCTTGAGCGGGAGATTGGTGTGAAGCTGGTGGAGCGCACCACTAGGTCTGTGGCGCTGACGGAGGCGGGAGAATACTTTCTGTCAGAGTCCAAGTCGCTGATGCAGCGATACAGCGGCCTGGCGATGCGGACGAGAGAGATTGCCAACGGGAATGCAGGCACACTGTCCGTGGGATACCTTGACCTGATCGGCATGGATATTGTGGAAACGATCATTGTGGATTATTGCGGGCAGCACCCGAATGTGGATGTGCAGCTGCGGAAGCGGTCGTTTCCAGAGCTGTACCGGGGCGTGGGGGAGATGGACATTGATGTTGCCTTCCTTACGACCAATGAATTCGCAGATACAGTCCCTGTTGTCAGTGAGCCGGTTATGTCTGCCAGAATGAAGGTTCTTTTAAATAAGGAACACCCGCTGGCCGCCAAGAAGATGTTGAAAATATCCGATTTGAAGGACGAGCCGCTGATCATCGTTGAAAACAGTCAGTCAAAGGCTGTGATGGAGACGGTGAGTGATATGTTTGCCCGGCAGGGCATGGTCTTGAATGTAGTGCGGGAGTGCGCAGGGCCGGAGGAGCTGACTATGTATGTGTCCTGCGGGCAGGGAGTAGGCATCGTGTCGAACTTTTTTTCGCGGGCGCTACGGAGGTCGGAGCGGGTCACTCTGCGGCCACTTAGTCATATTATGGACACCAGGACGCTCTATGTTATCCACCATACCGGAAATGCTAACAGATGTGTGCAGCCTTTTCTGGAAACTGTGCGAGCATCAGCAAAGCAAATCATTCAAATGAATGAGGAATATCTGACGCCAGAGGGTTTCTGAGGGCAGAATAGGTCAGAATGCGGATAGGTGTGCTTCACTCGCGGATGTTCCTATTAATTATTGCGAAAAACTGAACAATCAGCTTTATTCGAATCGATCTCAGATTCAGGACTCCTTGGGGAAATCGGAAAGATTTTTCAGCAGATTGACACAAAACAAACAATAAATTTTGTGAAAAGCGGCAGGATGAAAGTGCGTTTTGCACTTCCGTCCTGCTCTTTTTTTGATTTTTGAAAAAAATCGGCCCCGTTGAAAAATTATCGAAAACAAATTATGATATAGCCAGCCAAAAGACAAGGAGACTTTTTCGTGCAGAGGATTGATTTTTTCGCCCATGTGCTGACGCCCAGGTATTTGGCGGAGTTGGATCGAAGGAACATACAGCATCATCCTACGCCGCCAGCATCCATTTTGTATGATGCAGAGGAACGGATTGCGGTCATGGATGAATATGCGCCGGGAGACACCTCGGTCCTGACAATGATGGGGCCGAACCTGGAATCTTTAGTGGATGTATCCTTGGCGGAAAAGCTGGCGCAGACAGGAAATGACGAGCTGGCGGAGCTATTGCAGGCCTATCCTGATCACTTTATTGCGGCGGCGGCTAGCCTGCCCATGGATGATATGACAATGGCGCAAAAGGAATGCCGCCGGGTTGTGGAGCAGTTGGGTTTAAAGGGTATCCAAATTGTCAGCAATTACAGAGGAGAGTATCCAGACTCCGAGCGGCTGTACCCACTGTATGAGATGATGGAGGCGTATGATTTGCCTGTTTGGATCCATCCTGTCTTTGCAAATGGCCCGATGCGTGCCCCTTTTGATATTGAGAGCATACTTGGCTGGCCTATGGATACCAGCATGGCGATGTTTTACATTGCGCGGTCAGAGGTGTTTGAGCGCTTTCCAAGGCTAAAGTTTGTCGTACACCACTGCGGTGCGTTCATTCCGGCGTTTTATCCCCGGATCAAGGCACAGTTTTTTGATGATCCGCCGTATTTAGAGCATCCCGTAGCACCAGAGGTGGGCCGTCGGGCGGAATATTTGAAAAACTTTTATGCGGATACGGCCATTTATGGACACTGCACAGATACTCTGGAGCTGGGACTGCGGTTCTTTGGCCCGGAACAGCTGGTCTATGCTACCGACTTTCCGTCCATGACACCTGAGGAACTGCCAAACACCATCTACTCTGTGGAACAGCTGCCGGTTCAGGCAGATACGAAAGAAGCAATCTTCCGCGGCAATGCCCTTCGGCTGCTGCATATCAACGGGTGATCCCGGCAAATGCCGGAATAAATATACCATTTTTTAAGGAGGACTTATCAATGAAGAAGTTACTTGCACTTTGCATGGTTATTGCCATGCTCCTCGGCCTTGCGCTGACAGGCTGTTCCAGCGGAGACAGCGCCCAGGCCGATCCCACGGAGGAAACGGCAGAGCAAACCGCAGAAGAGCAAAATACGGAAGAACAGGACGCGGACGAAGGTGAAGCTGCCTCTGACCGAGTCAGTGATGTGAAGGCGCGCTTGGAGGCGGGCGAGGAGGTTCTAATCGGCTATGCGGTCAATACGCTGTCGAATCCTGCGCTGAAGCAGACCGTCGATAACGTGACCGGCTTTTTTGAGGAGATCGGGTGCACAGTGTCCGTGGCGGCCTGCGAGGGCGATACGGCGCTGATGATTAGTCAGGTCGAGAACTTCATTGAAATGAACGTGGATTTAATCATCGTAGCGCCTATCGATCAGGATGCGATGGAGGACACGCTGATGAAAGCTGTTGATGCAGGTATCCCTGTCATTTTCAATGGGCAGTATCCCAGCTATGCTGATCAGATGAGCGGCGGCGGTGCAACAGATTATACTGAGCTTGGCAAACAGAATGCTTACGCGGCCCTGGCCTGGGTCGATCAGACCTACCCGGATGCCGGCGAAGGGGAGATTCATGTAGCCGTGCTGGGTTATAACAACACCTATATTTTCAAGCAGATCTATGACGCTATGATTGAAGTTCTGGAGGAGGACTCTAGGATAGTGATCAGCTATACAGGCGAGGAGCACAACTCTATTGACCTTGGGTATTCTGCGGCAGAGGAAGCGCTGACCATGGATTCCGATATCCGTCTGTTCCTTTGCTATCAGGATTCCCCGGGCATTGGTGTGGCCAACTATCTGATGTCCCGCTCCGATCTGGATATGGATGAGTTTGGAGTCTTTGACGCCAGCTATTCCGATACTTCGCAGCAGATGGTGGACGACGAGGAGAACCCGACCCGGAGCATTCTGTACTACGGCGTGTATAACAGCGATGATGATATCATTATGGGATACAATATCTTCTATGCCGCGAAAGCGATCCTGCTGGGAGAGAAGGAAGCGCCCTTCTGGATCCTGGACGATATATGGAGCAGCGACTCGTTCGGATTTGATTTGCTGATAGACAATCCGGAAAACAATGAGATCTACGGCTGAACCAAATACGCTATAGGCTTCATCATGACTGCACTCCGGGGAACCGACGCCGGTTTCTCCGGAGTGCGTCCGATAAGGGGGGATTTTTTAAGATGGAAGAAAACATCATCCTGAAAATGAGTGATATAGTGAAAATATATCCTGGCGTTGTCGCCCTGGATCATGTTTCCATGGAATTTCGCCGCGGAGAGGTTCATGCGCTGGTCGGGGAAAATGGAGCGGGAAAATCAACGCTGATAAAGATTATCACTGGCGCTATCCAGCCGGAGGGCGGCACGATCACTATCAATGGAGACGAGTTCCATGCAGTCACGCCTGCGGTTGCCCACAAGTATGGGATTGAGGCTATTTATCAGGAATATAATCTTATTGACTTGCTTTCGGCAGCGGAAAATATTAGCTTCGGCGTAAAGCTGGGGCGATTTGTGAACTACCGGGAAATGAACCGGATAGCTGCGGATATTTTTGAGAAATTCCATGTGGATATTGACCCGAAAACGCCGGTGCGAAACCTATCAAGCGCCAAGCGTCAAATCGTGGAGATTGCCAAGGCAGTCTCTAAAAATGCAAAATTTCTCATTATGGACGAGCCAACCGCGCCGCTGACGACAGCAGAGATCGAAATCTTGATGACGATTATTGAGCAGCTGAAGGAGTCAGGTGTGACGATCGTCTACATTTCTCACCGGCTGGATGAGATTTTTGCTATCGCAGATCGTGTTACAGTGTTCCGGGATGGGAAATATATCGTGACAAAGGATGTTGCCAGTACCAATCGCAGTGAGCTGATACGATACATGGTCGGCCGCGAGCTGTCTGAGACATTCCCGCAGCGGCGCACGCTTCCTGGCAAAACCATGTTGGAGGTGCGCAACCTGACAGGGAACGGGGTGAAAAATATATCCTTCTCCGCCAGAGCCGGCGAGGTGCTGGGAGTCGCCGGATTGGTCGGCTCCGGCCGCAGCGAGATCATGAAGGTGATATTCGGCGCCGAAAAGAAGCAATGGGGAAAGATTCTGATAGACGGGCAGGAGGTGGACATCAGAAACACGACGGATGCGCTGGAAAAGGGGATCGGACTTGTTCCGGAGGACCGAAAACGAGAGGGCTGTTTCCTGCTGAGCGGGGTTAAGTGGAACATCGTTTTTTCGGCCATCAAGCGACTGTCTAACGGAATCTTTGTGGATAAAAAGAAGGAGTCGGAGGTCTCGGATCATTATATTTCCAGGCTTCGCATCAAAACGCCAACCGCAGATCAAAAGGTTTTGAATCTGTCGGGCGGAAACCAGCAGAAGGTCGTGATTGCCAAGACCCTTGCGGCAGATGCGAACATTATTATTTTCGACGAGCCGACCAGAGGCATTGACGTTGGAGCGAAACATGAAATATATGAGCTGATCAACGAGCTGTGCGCCGAGGGAAAGGCTGTTATCATGGTCACCTCAGATATGGAGGAGCTGCTGGGAATGGCGGACAGGATCATCGTGCTTTATGAGAAAGAGTTTATGGGAGAGGTTCCCAAGGAGCATCTGGAGCAGGAATATGTTCTTGAAATGGCATCCGGTATCCGGGGCGGACTGCCCAGTACGATATGAAAGGAGTTGACATTATCAAAATGGAAAAGACAGACAACAAAAAGAATATCTGGAAAAAAACAGGTAGCTTTCTGAAATCACACATTATGTACCTGGTTTTGGTGGTTCTGGTCATCTTTTTCTCGTTGCAATCGAATAGATTTCTCTCGATAACCAATTTCAGAAACATTCTTAACCAGTCGTCGTACTATATCATCGTTGGCGTGGGAATCGCGCTGATTATGCTCTCCGGGGGCATAGATCTTTCCGTGGGCTATCAGATGTCCCTGATCGGCGTTGTGCTCGGTATCCTGATGACGAAAACAGAGCTGCCGCTGGCGCTGGTCATGCTGATTGCCATCGCGCTGGGCTGCGCTATGTCGATGCTGAACGGCATTTTATATATAAAGCTCGGGGTGTTTCCCTTTGTGATTACCCTGGCGACTCAATATGTGTTTTATGGAATTTCCTATACGATTTCCGGTTCGCAGACCTACACAGGCTTTTCCGATGCCTTCAAGGTGATTGGTCAGGGATCTATAGGCCCAATCCCTATTCCCATTATCATCATGGCGGTCATCGTTATTATCGGATCTATCATTTTGAACAGGACCTACTTTGGACGGTACATTTATGCCCTGGGCAGCAATGCGGAGGCGGTCAAGCTGGCTGGCGTGAAAGGTTCCAGAATACGACTGTCTGTATATGCCCTGGCGGGGTTGTTTACGGCTCTGGGGACGATCGTTTATATTTCCCGGACTGGCTCGGCTTCCTCCACCATGGGTCCCGGAACGGAATTTACACTGATTTCCGCAGCCCTGCTGGGCGGAATCAAGATGGGCGGCGGCGGAGGCAAGATGTCCAGCATGGTAGTTGGCGTCCTGATTCTGACCGTTATCCAGAACGGAATGCAGATGATGCAGATGGATACCTATCAGCAGTACATTGTAAAGGGCCTGGTTTTGGTCATTGCCATTGGTATCGACACGGCCCAGAGCAAGCGTGTGATACGGCAGGGAAAAATTGTCCAGGGGACGCCGCCCTCAGACGTGGATACGCCTGAGCTGCGTTCGGAGGAGTCCTGATAAACAGTTTATTACGAATAGCGGGGGAGCTTGATATTGATTTATATCGTGCTGAGACCCCTTTACAGAAAGGTGTAGGAATATCAGATGAAGAAAATAGCAATCGAAGAGCATTTTGCTACGGCTCGTATGCTGAAGGATATGAAGACCTGGGAAAAGAGGTTGGAAATGCCTAGCATCATGGGGAAGGACTTTGTGGAGCATAAGCTCTCCCGGATCGACCTGCCGCCGGAGGAGCACCGGCTGCCAGAGATGGATCGATTCGGCGTGGATATGCAGGTGATCTCCGCGAACTGGCCGGCAGCCCAGGGATATATTGACGAGGATGTTGCAGTTCAGGCGGCGCAGGAGTATAACGATGCTGCAAATGCCATTGTACAGGCTCATCCGGACAGGTTCCGTGCATTTGCCACCCTGCCTCTTCAGGATCCGGATAGAGCTGTCAAGGAGCTGGAACGGTGTGTGAATCAGCTGGGCTTTGTAGGTGTGATGATCCAGGGGCATTCCAACCTGGAGTATCTTGACGATATTCGGTTTGACGGGGTCTGGAGCGCACTGGAGGAAATGGATGTGCCCTTATATCTCCATGTGGGTCACCCGGAGCACAGTCAGTTGAAGTCGTATGGATCCTATACGGAAATGATGGGGCCGACCTGGAACTGGGCAGCTGAAGGGACTACCCATACGCTGCGGCTGGTGTTCGGCGGCGTATTTGAGCGGCATCCCAAGGCCAAGCTTATATTGGGCCATTTGGGCGAGACAATCCCCTATCTGCTCCGGCGGATCGATGAGGGGGCAGATAAGACGGGCGCGATGGAAAAGGGAATCATCACCCATGAGCCGTCGTTTTACTTAAAGAGGAATCTCTATATAACTACCAGCGGCGAATACTTTCCGGAGGCGCTGCACTGCGCGGTCTCTGCCATGGGGCTGGATCATGTGCTGTTCGCCTGTGACTACCCCCTGTCGGGGATCGATGTCGGAGTGGAGTGCCTGGAGCGCTGCGGGCTGACAGAGGATGAGCTGGACACCATTTATCATGTCAACGCAGAGAGGCTAGTGCATTTAGGGTGAAATCTCTGCACGTGTACGGCAATAAACCT
>JAJQHT010000149.1 GCA_021199595.1 Oscillospiraceae bacterium | reverse complement strand
CGCATCCGAGAGGTCGAGGGTTCGAATCCCTTCGTCTCCACCAACGAAAAAGCCTGTGATTTCAGTAATCACAGGCTTTTTACTTACGTTTTCTCCCGGAAATAAAATACAGCAGAGAATGAAAAAGCGCTGGAGAGCAAATTGCTGTCCAGCGCGTGATTTTTTAGAGCTCTGCGGGCTATGCCTTTGGCGTGTCCGGCTCTTTGTAAAGCAGCTTTTTGATGAAGCTCATCAAATCCTTATACAGCTGATCCAGCGCGGGCAGGCCAAGGAGCCAGAGGAGGAACACGGCCATGACCACGGCGATGGGGATGGTGAAATACCAGTGATCCAGAGCGGGGACAAAGCTGTAGAGATACCCCATATTTATGATGAAATAGGTGTGCAGCAGATAGGGAACCATGGTGCGGGTGCCGCCGTCCCGAATGACAGGAAGGGATCTGTCCGGCACGAAGCAGAACAGGAACACAATCAGCAGCCCGGAGATGACATAGCCCAGCGCCCGCAGGATGATGCCCTTCAAAAAGCTATAGGAGAACGTACTCAGGGGATCGCCGGCCACACCGGCATAAGGTTCCCAATAATAATAGAAGTCGATGTGATACACGCCCTTCACATTGAGCCAGCCCCAGACGCCCATGACAGCCAGGGTGATGAGCAGGACGGGAATTTTGGGGAGCTTTTCCACCTTGGCTACGTCCTCCCGGCTCATCTTCATGCCGACGATATAGAAGGGGAGGAAGCCGATGGTGCGGCTCAGGCTCAGGAAATGGCCCACATCGTTCAGTCCACCTACCAGCAGAGCCACCACGATGGAGAGCGGCAGTATGTATTTTATCTGCTGCAGCGCCTTGGTCATCAGCTTCCAGCAGAACATACACATAAGGTACCAATAGACAAAGGTGGGCGTGAAGATGTTCGGCGCGGAGGAGCCGAATATCAGCGCGAAGAGGGAATTGAAGATCAGATAAGGGATCAGGAAGTCGAAAATAGCGCTCTGGTAGCACTTATCTCCCTTTTTGGAGAAATACCCGGATAAAAAGCAGAAAGCGGGCATGGTAATCATCCGCGACCAGCATACGATTACGGTGATAAGCCAGTTATAGGTGATGTCCGTCTGGGTCAGCATATGCTCTGCAATCACATTGAAAAGCAGAATCCAGCGGATGTTGTCGGCCCGATACCAGCGCTTTTTTGCGGTGGCGGCGGGCGCAGGGGAAGCTAAAGTTTCCATAAGACAGCTCCTTCGAGTCTTTGTGAATGTTTTGTAAAATATTATAGATTGTTCCTCGTCGTTCGTCAATAGTCACTTTGTTAAGGTAGATATATAGTTTATTTTGTAACATATGTAGGATTTCTGTTGTATTCTTGTAAGAGTTGTGATACTATTAATTAAATATTAAATAAATGTTAATATGCAGGCTGTCCGTACACCTTCGCTCGCGTGTGAAAGACGCATAAGACTTTCAACCCCCAAAACCCGTATCTTAGGAGGAACCCTTATACCATGGAAGAACATAAGACGAAGGCCGTGTCCGGCAAAGACTACTGGAAAAACTGGCTCCACCGATTCCTGGGGCTGCTGGCGCCGGCCTTTCTGCTGTGCTTTACTGGGCTGTTCTTTGGCCCGCTGGACATTGTAAACTCAAACCAGGCATATCTGACTTTTTCGGCGGGAACGTTGTTCTGGTCTCTGGCTGGGGTAACGGTCGGAGCGACGGCGCTTCTGTCCGCTGTGCTTGCTTTTGTCCCCGGAAAGGCTCAGCGCATTGTTTATGCCCTTCTGCTGGGTGTTGCTGTGCTGTTTTATCTCCAGGGCGTTCTGCTGAACGGCGAGCTGGCGGTACTGGATGGCTCTGGCTTCGATTGGCATGATGATGCCCAGGCCGCGTATGTAAACATTGCCGTGTGGGCTGTGGCCCTGGTGGTCATTGTGATAGCCGGATGGTTTTTGCATGGCGCATACCGCACGGCGGGTTATATCCTCTGCGCCGCGCTGGTGCTGGCCCAGGCTGTCAGTCTGGTGACTACCTGGCAGGCAGAGGACCCGGACGCCATCAACTATCAGCTCGCGGGGGACGATGAGTTTGTGCTGTCATCGGATGAGAATATCATCGTTATTACCCTTGACCAGTTCTCCCCCCTGATTTTTGAGGAGGCGCTGGAGGAGGATCCCACGCTGGCGGATTTTTTCCAGGATTTCATTTACTACGATAATATGTCCTCCTGCTATTCCTTCACCTTCCCGTCCCTGTGCTATCTGCTGACCCATCAGTATTTCGACACCACCATCCCCACCGTGGAGGCGGTGTATAACGCCTGGCACAGCGACCTGGCGAACAATTTCTATGACACTCTCCACGACAACGGGTACACGGTGAATCTCTATCTGGAGTCTAACTACGCGGCAATCGACACGGAGAATATGCTGGGCAAGGTGGATAACATTGCTGTGGCGGGAGACCTGGTGGTGACAGGGGAGCTGCTGGAAAATGTGGTGTACATGTCCCTATACCGCTATCTGCCCACCATGCTGAAAAATGATTTCTACGTCTCCACCGGCGGCATTGTGGACGTGGCCCAGTATCAGGGCGTGGAAAAGCTGCACATCAACTATGACTTCTACACCGAGCTTCAGGAGGAGCGCATCAGCCTGACGGACGACACCAAGATCTTTAGCTGGTACCACCTTCAGGGCGCCCACTTCCCCTATGTGGTGGACTATGACGGCTATCTGTGCGACGAGGACGAGACTGACCGCATGAGCCAGCTCCACGGCTATCTGCTGGCCGTCGGCGAATTTTTGGAGCAGATGAAGGAGCAGGGCATCTATGACGACGCCACCATCATCATCTCCGCCGACCACGGCTATTTCGAGTGCTTCCAGGCAGCGTTCCTTATCAAAATGCCCGGCCAGGAGTTTGAGGAAATGCAGGTCACAAGCGCGCCTGTGGCCCAGGAGGACATTATGCCCACCATTCTGTATGCCCTGGGCGAGGATTACAGCGACTACGGCACCACCGTCTTCGACTGGGAGGAGGGAGACGTCCGGGAGCGGACGACCCGCGTGTGGGGCTATATGCGGTCTTACCCGGAGGTGGACTGGGTCGGCAACCTGAACCAGTGGGACGCCCAGGCCAACGGCTCCTACCGCTATAACGTGTTCGGCGTGTTCAACTATATCGGC
Source organism: Oscillospiraceae bacterium (assembly GCA_021199595.1). Lineage (GTDB taxonomy): Bacteria > Bacillota > Clostridia > Oscillospirales > Oscillospiraceae > CAJOIG01. The sequence continues at coordinate 12,646 of JAJQHT010000149.1, read as the reverse complement.
GACCGGGACACCATTTATGAGGAAGAACGCTACTGGTACCTGTACGGCGTGGCCGACGCTATCGAGCCGCTGTACGACTCCTTCTATTGATACAGCAGGAGGCTGAGAGAGTAAGAAATGATTGATTTTCTGGCGAAAATATTCGGCTATGTGATGGATCTGTGCTATGCCATCGTGCCGAATTATGTGGTGGCTATTGCCCTGTTTACCCTGCTGACCAAAATCATTCTCATGCCTGTGTCCCTGTGGACGAACCGCAACGGCCTGAAAATGGTGGCCCTAATGCCGGAGCTGAACCGCATTAAGGTACAGTATTACGGAGACCGGGAAAAAATCGGCGACGAGCAGGCCGCCCTGTATAAGGAAAAGCACTACCGGCCCCTGCTGAGTACCGTTCCGCTGATTATTCAAATCATCATCCTTTTGGGGATGATTGGCGTCATCCATTCGGTGACGGATACCGGCGCGGCTCCGGCCCTGGGCCTTATCCCGATGACGGATGGGGGCTGGACGTGGCTCATGCCGCTGGGCGCTGGACTTGCGGCAGTGGTGCTGAGCTTCGCGCAAAACCACATCAATCCCCTTCAGCGGGAGCAGAGTAAAGCCGAGCAGCTCTCCTCCAATGGGGTGTCTGTGGGCATTTCGCTGGTACTGGGTGTGTTTGTTTCCACCGGCGTGGCGCTGTACTGGATATACAGTAATCTCTTTTCTATTCTGGTGCAGCTTGCCTGCAACGCCATCATGCCGCCGAAGAAGTATGTGGACTATGAGGAGCTGGAGGCCAGCCGGAAGGAGCTGGAGGCGCTGGATCAGTTCGGCCAGACCCAGACCAAGGAGCTGAAAAAGCGGGAAAAAGCAGATTACAAGCACTTTTTCCATGTGGCCAACAAGCGGCTGGTGTTCTATTCCGAGGCCAGCGGATTTTATAAGTATTTTCAGAATACCATTGAGGAGCTGCTGGCCCGGACGAACGTGGTGATAAACTACGTCACCAGCGACCCGGACGACCAGATATTTGCCCTTGCGGAAAAGGAACCGCGCATTCAGCCCTATTATATTGGCGAACGGCGGATGATTACCCTGTTCATGAAGATGGACGCGGACATCGTGGTGATGACCATGCCGGATCTGGACACCTACCACTTTAAGCGCAGCTATGTGCGCAAGGACGTGGAATATGTTTATATGTTCCACGGCATATTCTCCGGATTGGTGACGCTGCGGAAGGGAGCGCTTGACCATTTCGACACCCTGCTGACGCCCACCCCCGGCTTCGAGGTGGAGATGCGCGGCTGGAATGAAAAAATGGGCCTGCCGGACCAGAAAATGATACCCTGCGGCTATGGCGTTATTGACAACATGGCGGCGGAATATGACCGTATGGAAAAGCATGAAAATCCCGTGAAAACGGTGCTTATCGCCCCCTCCTGGCAGGAGGATAATATCCTGGACAGTTGCCTTGCGGACTTGGCGGAGCCGCTGTTGGCGGCGGGCTTTGACGTGACCGTTCGGCCCCATCCGCAGTACATTCGCCGCTTCCCCCAGCGGCTTGAAAAGCTTATCCACGACTGTGAGGGGTACGACAAGGAACGCTTCCGCTTCCAGCTCAATTTCAGCTCCAACGAGACAGTGTTCTCCTCGGATATTCTGGTGACCGACTGGTCAAACATTGGCTGTGAATACGCGCTGGCGACCAAAAAGCCGGTGCTTTACATCAATACGCCCATGAAGCGAGTTAATGAGGCCTGGACGGACGAGGACATTGCCCGCTGCGCCCCGGATGCAAAGCTCCGGGCAGTGATGGGCGCGGCGCTTGAGCTGGATGAAGTGCGGGAAAAGGCGGCTGCTGCGGCGCTGGATATGATTGAAAACCGGGCTGCCTACGCGGAAACGCTGGAGGCTGTCCGGCAGGAGAAGCTCTATCACTTCGGCGAGAGCGGAAAGTATGCGGCAGATTATCTCATCGGCCGCATGGTGGAAAATCAAAAAAAGGCAAAGGACGAACAAAACGGGAAATAAAGCGATGATGATTCAATGTGATAACTCATATATCCCCCAGGTGATAGATTACATTGGCGAGGATAAGTACAAGTGCTTTTACCTGTATATGGACATGAAGGAATACGGCGCCCAGGGGCCGGATGTGGGCCTTTGGATGTGTGGGGAGGGCGATCGGATAGACGGAGTCATGTACCGCTATTTTGACACCCTACACCTCTATAGCCGGGACGTGTTTCCCCAGCGGGAGGCGCTGGCCATGATTGAGCAGCTGCACCCCAAGTGCGTTACAGGAGAGCAGCGGAGCATCGACCCGTTGAAGGGAAAGACGAAGGATACATACGCCTATGAGCTGAGCCACATTATCACAACGGATAAGCTGATGGACGGGAAATCCGATCTGTCCGTCCAGCAGGCGGGGAAGTCGGATGTGCCGGAGATTGCCCGGCTGATGATGAAGGAGCCTATCTATAACTCCGTGTACACCTATGAGAGTCTGTGCGAGCAGCTGGAAAACCGCATTGACAGCGGCTTTGGCCGTCTGTTCGTCATGCGGGAGCCAGAGGGACGTCTTGTAGCCACCAACGCCACCAGCGCGGAGACGGAGGAGCTTGCGGTTATCAGCGGCCTCGTTACGGACACGGAAATGCGCGGACACGGCCTTGGCCGGGCCATTACTGCAAGCACATGGAATCTGGTGCTGACGGAGGGAAAGCGGGGGCTCGCCTATTTGGGCGCTGACAACGAGAACACCCTGTCCCTGCATCACAAGATGGGCTATGACTTCCTGGGTCTGTACGCCCGGTTACTTCGAGAGGACTGAGAGGATTTTATTATGCAGGCATTGATGCTGGCTGCCGGGATGGGAAAGCGCCTGGGGGCCTATACGAACAACCAGACCAAGTGCATGGTGAAGGTGGGGGGCTATACTCTCCTGGAGCACGCGGCAGAGGCCCTACGCCAGGCGGGCATCCGGCGTTTTGTCATTGTGGTGGGCTATGAGGGGGAGAAGCTGAAGGCGTTCGCCCGGGAAAAGCTCAGCGACTTTGACCTTGTCTTTGTGGAAAACCCGGACTATGCCACCACGAATAATATTTATTCTCTGTATCTGGCGCGGGAGGAGCTGATGGCGGATGATACCGTCCTGCTGGAATCTGACCTGATATATGATCCCAGCCTGATACGCCGCCTGGTGGAGGCCCCGGAGCCGAACATGGTGGCCGTGGCGAAGTACGAGCAGTGGATGGACGGCACCGTTACCCTGGTGGACGAGGACGGCCTTATCCGGGAGTTTATCGAGAAAAAGGATTTCAGCTTTGCCAGCGCGGACACCTACTATAAAACCGTGAACGTGTATAAATTCAGCCGGGAGTTTTCCACCCGGCAGTATGTGCCGTTCATGATGTCCTATCTCCAGGCATATGGGGCCAACCAGTATTATGAAATGGTGCTGAAAGCCCTGGCCCATCTGCCGTTTGCCGGCCTGCGGGCCTTTAAGATGGGCGATTTGAAATGGTACGAGATAGACGATGTGCAGGATTTGGACATCGCCAATACTATTTTTGCCAGAGATGAGGACAGGCTCCACGCCTACGAGCTGCACTTCGGCGGCTATTGGCGGTTTGACGGGCTGAAGGACTTCTGTTATCTGGTGAATCCCTATTTTCCCCCGAAGAAAATGCTGGAGCAGATGCAGTATTCCTATTCCCAGCTTTTGACCAGCTACCCGTCCGGGATGTTTGTGCAAAAACTGATGGCGGGCAAGATGTTCGGTATTCGGGATGAGCTTGTCCTGGTTGGGAACGGGGCGGCGGAGCTTATCAACACCCTGGGCCGCACCATGCGGGGCCGGACGGGCCTTTCTATTCCTGCTTTCAACGAATATGTCCGCTGCTTCCCGGACTGCGAGATCGTTCCCATCCAGGCCGAAGACTATGGCTTCCAGTTTGATATGTCCGCCCTTCGCAAAGCAGCGGCGGAGATGGATAATCTTGTCATCATCAATCCCGATAACCCCAGCGGCAGCTTTTTGAAGCGCGAGGAAATATTGGAGCTGGCCGACATCTGCCGGGAGCATGGCACGACCTTTGTGGTGGACGAGTCCTTTGTGGACTTTGCGGAAGCGCCGCTGCGCTTTACGCTGCTGGATAACGATATTTTGGATGCATATCCGAACCTGATGGTCATTAAGAGCATTAGCAAATCCTACGGAGTGCCGGGGCTGCGTCTGGGCGTGGCCGCCAGCGGCAACACGGCTTGGATGGAGCAGCTCCGCGGACTGCTGCCCATCTGGAATATCAACTCCTTTGGGGAATATTTCTTCCAGATTGTAGGCCTTTACAGCGGGGAGTACAGAACTGCCTGCAACAAAATCGTCCGCCAGCGGGAAAAAATGAAGGAGCGGTTGGGAGCATACCCCTTCCTGACGCCCTATCCGTCCCAGGCGAACTATATTATGTGCCGTGTGGAGGGCATTGGCTCCAAGGAGCTTGCAAACCGTCTTCTGCGGGACGATAATCTGCTTATCAAAGACCTGTCCACCAAAAACGGCTTCGGCGGAGCGAGTTTCATCCGCGTGGCCGTCCGGGATGAGGCGGACAATGAGGCGCTGTATCAGGCGCTGGAAAAAATAAAACTGTAATTTTAATCTTGATGGAGTTTCCGAGGGGAGGGTCAGGCATGGTTGTATATAAAAACGCCAGGTTTATTTCCTGCGAGCCGGAAAACAGATTTTTTTCCGCCATGGCGGTGGATAAGGGCCGCATTGTATGGGTTGGCAGCCAGGAAGATCTGCCGACATCATGTCAGAGAGCTAGGGTCGTTGACCTTCAGGGGGCGGCAGTGACGCCAGCCTTTGCAGACACACATATCCATTTTGAGTCCTTTGCCACCTTCCAGCAGACTTTCTATCTCATGGATGCAGAGAGCTTTGAGGAGGACGCGGCCATCGTGCGGGCTTACGCGGACGCCCATCCCAGGGCCAAGGTGCTGATGGGCTATGGCTGCTCCGCCCATACAGTTCGGGAGGGGCGTCTGCCGGAGCGGGCCGATATGGACAGCTGGACAGACCGGCCTCTTATGGTGGTGAAGTATGACGGCCATGCCGCCGTTTGCAACAGCGCCATGCTGTCCCTGCTGACGGACGAGGTGAAAACCGACCCCGGCTATGACGGAGAGAGCGGCTGGCTGTATCAGAACGCCTTTTATAAGGGCGTGAACGAGGTAACGGCAAAAATACCTATCCTGGACGTGGTGCGGGGCCTTTCCAAAGGGGCGAAGGCGCTGGCGGACGTGGGGATTGGCCTTGTCCATAATGTTGAGGGCGTGGGCTACACCGGCGATTTGGATGTGGACATGATAAATATTCTTGCCCCTGGTCTGCCTCAGGCGTATCGCATATTTTTCAGACCATGGATTTGGAGGCTGTGAAAAAGCGGAAGTTCCCCCGTGTGGGCGGCTGCTTTAAGCTCGCGCTGGATGGCTGCTTTGGTTCAGAGGATGCGGCCCTGACAAGCCCCTATGCGAACGACCCCAATAATGTCGGGGTTCTGTATTATAGCCAGGAGGAGATAAACGACTTTGTCATTCGCGCGAATCGCATGGGCCTGCAGATTGCCATGCACGCCATTGGAGACCGTGCGGTGGAGCAGGCAGTCACAGCCTATGAGGCCGCGATGGCGGATTATCCGAGGGAGGATGCCCGTCATGTGCTGATACACTGCTGCATGGCCACGCCTGAACAGCTTGACCGTATCGCAAGCCTGAAGCTGTGCGTGGCGGTGCAGTCGCCCTTTATCTTCTGGAAGCAGGAGCCTCAGGAATATCTGGACAGGATACTCGGCCCGGAGCGGGCCGGGGCCTTAAATCCCTTGGGACAGCTCCAGCGCCGGGGCGTGGTAATGGGGGATGGGTCGGACGGCCCATGCACCATGCCGAATCCTCTGGCAGCCATGGCGAACGCTGTTTCTCACCCCGACGCAGAGGCGCGGATGGAGCGGCTGGATGCGCTGCGAATGATAACCTACAACCCGGCCTATATGAGCTTTGACGAGCATGAGCGGGGCAGCTTGACGGAAGGAAAGATTGCGGACTTTGTGGTTTTGAGCGATGACCCGCTGACCGCACCGGATATTCGGGCTATTCAGATTCAGGCGCTGTATCTTGCCGGGAAAAAATACGACGGCAAAACGCCAGGTGTGATGGGGCTTCTTCGCTGCAGTGTCCACAACCGGCTTTTCCGCCGGGCGTTTATATGAGATAAGGAAACGCTGCCTATGCCAGTGGATGAGAGGACAACGGAAATATTCCTTCAGGCCATGAATCTGCGTCAGGAGCAGATTTTGGAGGCGTACAATAACCCGGGGCGGGGCATCACAAACGATACCTATGTGTTCCGCACCACGGTGGGGGACTATATGCTTCGCCTGCCCGGGCGGGGAACGGAGATGTTCTGTGACCGCCGCGCGGAGTGTGCACTGTATGCTCGGCTGAAGGACGAGCATATTACCGACGAGGTATGCTATTTTGAGCCGGACACCGGCATTCGTGTGACGGTGTATTACCCAGATAGTCATGTGATAAATACCGCCGACGAGGGGGAGCTGCGCCGGGGGATGGCCCTGCTACGACGCTTTCATGGCTTGAAAATAAAGGGTGAACGGCAGAACACTGCCCTGGACAGGATGGAGTATTACATCCAATGGGTGAAGGACGTGGAGGGAGAGTCGTTTTACCCTGCTGAATATTGGCCCGTGCGGGAGCGGGTGCTGTCTGTATGCCCGGCCTATTATGGCGACGGCAGTCAGATCCAGCTTGTCCATGGAGACTGTTTGCCCCATAACTTTCTGTTTCCGCATGGACGGGAGCCGGTGCTGATTGACTGGGAATACGCGAGCATCAGCGACCCCATGGAGGATTTGGGGGATTTTTGCCACGATGGAGATTTACCGGCGGAGGCGTGCGTTCATTTGCTGGAGCTGTATTTAGAGAGGCCGTCCACATCGGCGGAGCGCAGAAAGCTGTTTGCTATGTGCGCCAGTGCCGCTATCATGTGGGGCACCTGGTCGGTATTCAAAACAAAGATGGAACCGCAGGATCGGGCTTTTTATCAGGATTACGCCCAGCTTGGCGTCCGATACGCAAGGGAGAGCCTTGACCGGCTTTTCCAGGAGGGAAAGGTATGACGGAACAGGAGTTTAATGCCCTGGCAGCAAAAGAACGGCAGGGGATTGCCACGGCGGCGGAGCTGGCCGCACTGGAGCCATACCGCGCCAGGCGGGCTGTGTTTATGGCGGCGGGCTTCGGCAGCCGTCTCGCGCCGCTGACGTTGACGACCCCCAAGCCCCTGATTCCTGTGTTCGGACGTCCCATCATAGCGTCGTTGCTGGATGCGGTGCTGGCTGCCGGGATAGAGGAGATATATCTTGTCCGGGGCTATATGGGGGAGGCGTTTAATTCGCTGCTGGAAGAGTATCCCATGATACAGTTTATTGAAAACCCACTCTATGACGAGACAAACAACATCTCCTCCATTCTCCAGGCGTCGGAGTACCTGCAAAACGCTTATGTGTTCGAGGCTGACCTGTTGCTGCAAAATCCCGGTCTTATCAGTAAATATCAATACAGATCAAACTTCCTGGGCGTACCGGTGGCTCACACGGACGATTGGTGCTTTCCCGTAAAGGACGGGGTTATCCAGTGCGTCCAAAAGGGCGGGGATGACTGCTGGCATATGTTCGGCGTCTCCTACTGGTCAGAAGAGGACGGCCGCCGCCTGGGGGAGGATCTCCCCGCTGCCTTCCAGCGGGAGGAAAATCGTCAGGCATTTTTTGAGGCCGTTCCACTTAATATCTTTCACGACCATTATACTGTTCGCGTCCGCCCCTGTGTCTTTTCAGACATTCAGGAGATAGATACGCTGGATGAGCTGAAGGCGCTGGATAAAACCTATGTGACCTGATGCCATTTCGCGGGAGTGCTGATGGTTTATTCTGTCTTTCGCAGAAATATGGCTTGCGAAAATGCTATATCAATGATATACTTATACACAATCCATAAGAAAGAAGGACAAACTCTTGAAAACGATTCGGACTGTCTTTTACACGCTCTGCTTTGCCCTGCTGCTGATGGTGCCTGCGTGCGCCTCCTATGTTGACCCCTCTGTCACGACCTTTGCGATTCAGGCCGTTGTAGGCGTGGTGGTTGTGGCCGGTGCGGTCATCGGTGTGGCCTGGCGGAAGGCGAAGAAAAAGGCCATGAATGTGCTGCACATCGATGAAAACGCCGGCAAGGAGGTCGAGGACGACCTGGTTGTATTTGATGAGGCCGCGCCCGCCGAGGCTTCCGCCCCTGAGGCTGCCGCAGAACCCGCTGCCGAGCCTGTAGAGGCTGCCGCCGAGGAATCCCCTGCCGAACCTGAGACCGCAGAGGTTCAGGAATAAAAGGATTTTATTCCGCAGCAAATAACGTCCCAAAATGTAATAGCTCCCTCCATGGAGAGACAGTGATAACAACGCTGTCAAGCATGGAGGGAGCATTATTATTTGGCAGTAGGTAGCTATTCAAGCACCTTTTTTCCCCAGCCATTTGTCGCTGCGATAGCGCGCGACAAAGCAGATTTCTCGGAACAGCCAGTCTACGCACCAGCCTATCCACACGCCCCAGAGGCCGATGGAGGTAGCGCGGCACAAAAACCAGCTCAACGCCACGCGGAATACCCACATACTGATGCCGCTGACCCACATGGTATAGGATACATCCCCGGAGGCTCGAAGACCATTGGGAAGTGTGAAGGCGCAGGGCCAGGTGAATACCTTCAAAACGGAGCTGAACCATATCAGCTGGCAGGCAAGCCGCGCGCCTTCGGCGCTGAGCGCAGTGAACCGAACGACGACCGGCACTGAAACGGACAGCAGCACGCTGGTCAGCAGGATGACCCCAGTGGATATTTTGGTGAAGTAGGTCATATATCGCTTGGCCTCTTCCGTCTGGCCCCGCCCAAGGCATTGCCCCACCACCGTGAGAAGGCCGGTGCCAATGGCCATGGCCGGCATGGAACCAAAGTTTTCCAGCGTAGAGACGATGGCCTGGGCTGCGATGGCGGTTGTCCCAAGGCTGGCCACGGTGCTTTGTACCACCAGCTTGCCGAATTGGAACATACTGTTTTCCACGGCGGTGGGCAAACCGATGCGAATGATGCGCTTCATCATGGCGCCATCCAGCCGAAAATCCCGAAGCCGGCCCAGTGTAATGACCTGCCCGGGGCGGCTTTGGAAATACAGCATTACCACAGCGCACAAAATGCGGCTGAACAGTGTGGACAGCGCCGCGCCGAGCACACCCAGCCCGCAGGCAAAAATCAAAATGGCATTGCCGACGATATTGACTCCGTCCGCCACGGCTGCCACAATCATAGGCCGCTTGGAGTTGCCGGTGGCCCGGTGCAGCGCCGCGCTGACGGAATAAAGACCCAAAAAGGGATAGCTCAAGGCAGTCACCAGAAAATATACATCGGCTGCCGCCAAAACGTCCGCCTCTACGGAGCCGAAAATCAGCCGCAGAATTGGCCCGCGCAGGCTCGCCAGGGTCACGCTGAGAAACAGCGCCAGACCCAGCGCCGCAATCAGCACCTGTCGGGAGGCGCGGTTTGCCTTGTTCAGCTCCTCATGGCCGATATATTGGGCGCAGACAATGGTGCCGCCGGCGCCAAGGGCGGAGAAGAAATAGACGACAAGGGTGTTGATGGCATCCACCAGGGACACGCCGGATATAGCGGCCTCGCCCACATTGGAGACCATCAGCGTATCCGCGACGCCCATCAGTCCTGTCAGCACCTGCTCTATCACCAAAGGAATGAGCAGGGCCTTTATCTGCGCTTTCGTAAACAAAAAAATACCCTCTCTCTCCGGGCGGCATATCCGTCCGGCGTGTAGTATTATAGGAGCATGGGACGAAAATTGCAAGGCGTTCTTTTTGACGTTAGATTTCGGATTTTATATAGCCACGAAGCGGGGAAGTGTGGTATACTTACAGGCATGGATAGTTTTACGAAAAATTATATAGATACGCGCCGGGAGGTTATTGCCCGAAGCTTTCCCCATTTGAATGACCGCCAGCGGGAAGCGGTGCTGGCAACAGAGGGGCCGCTGCTGATATTGGCCGGAGCCGGAAGCGGCAAGACCACGGTGCTGATAAACCGCATTGCGAACCTGATGAAATATGGCCGCGCATCCGACTGCCGGGAGCTGCCCCCCGATGCGGACGAGGAAAAGCTTTGCGTTATGCGCCGGTATCTGGACGGGGAGCAGGAGCTGCGCCGTCAGGCGGAGGAAGCCGCTGTCTATGACCAGGTGGCGCCCTGGCAGATACTTGCTATTACCTTCACCAACAAGGCGGCTGGCGAGCTGAAGGACAGGCTTTCCTCCATGCTGGGGGAGGCGGCGGAGGATGTCTGGGCCAGGACATTCCATTCCGCCTGTGTGCGTATTCTGCGGCGGGATGGGGAGAAGCTGGGCTATCCCAGCAGCTTCACCATTTATGATACCGCCGACCGCACCGCTGTTATGAAACGTCTGGTAAAGGAGCAGAACCGGGACGAAAAAATGTATCCCCCCAAGTGGGTGCTGGGCGTTATCGACAAGGCCAAGGATAGAATGCAGACGCCGGAGGCGCTTATGGCCCTGGCGGAGCGGGCCGGAGATTTCCGGCTTCAGGGCGCGGCCAAGCTGTATCAGGCGTACAGCGAGCGGCTTCTGGAGGCGGGGGCCATGGATTTCGAGGATCTGATTTATAACACCGTTCGCCTTCTTCGTGAGTTTCCCGATGTGCGGGAATATTATCAGCGAAAGTTCCGCTATGTTCTGATAGATGAGTATCAGGACACCAACAACCTGCAATATATGCTGGCGACGCTTCTGGCCGGAGGTCATAAGAATATATGCGTGGTGGGTGACGACGACCAGTCTATCTACGCATTCCGGGGCGCGACCATCGAGAATATCCTGTCCTTTGAAGATCAATATGACAACGCCCGCGTGATTCGCCTGGAACAGAATTACCGCTCCACAGGACATATCCTGGAAGCGGCCAACGGTGTGGTAGCCCACAACACCGGGCGCAAGGGCAAGCGCCTTTGGACGAAGGCGGGAGAGGGCGACCGCATCACGCTCTATGTGGCGAAAAACGAGGAGGACGAAGCCCAATATATTGTCCGCCAGGTGCTTCAGGCTGTAGACCGGGGCGACAATTTGCGAGACCATGCGGTGCTGTATCGGCTGAACGCGCAGTCCCGCGCTTTGGAGCAGGCGTTTCTGCGCAGCGGTATCCGCCCCCGGATTGTGAAGGGCAACCCCTTCTTTGAGCGGGCGGAAATCAAGGATTTGATGGCATATTTCTTCGTGCTGCTGAACCCGGCGGACGACCTGCGCCTGACGCGCATTATCAACACGCCGCCTCGCGGCATCGGCCAGACGACCATTGACCGGGCCAGAACCATCGCCGCGCAGAACGGTGTACCGCTCTTTACCGTCGTCTCCATCGCGGGTAATTTCCCGGAGCTGTCCCGTGCAGCGGAGAAGCTGAAAGCCTTTGCCCAGATGATGAACGAGCTGTCCAAAATGACCCAGACCGCCGGCCTGGAGGAGCTGTACGACGCGCTGCTGGAAAAAACCGGCTATGCCCGTCTGTTGGAGGAGGCCCATACGGAGGACAGTCTGAACCGGCTGGAAAACGTCCGGGAGCTGAAAAGCTTTATTGCCACCCATGTCCGCCAGACGGGGGACAATTCCCTGGCGGGCTTTTTGGATGAGGTCAGCCTGTATACCGACCTGCAAAATGTGGATTTGGACGAGAACACCGTTACCATGATGACCATTCACTCCGCCAAAGGCCTGGAATTTCCCACCGTGTTCATCGCCGGGATGGAGGAAGGGATATTCCCGTCCCTCCAGGCCATCGGGGAGCAGGAGCAGATGGAGGAGGAGCGGCGTCTGGCCTACGTTGCCATCACCCGTGCGAAAAAGCGGCTTTATATTACCAGCGCCCGGCAGCGCATGGTGTTCGGCCAGACGGCTCCGCACCGGGTCAGCCGCTTTGTGGACGAGATACCGCCGGAGCATATCGACCGGCCCTATCAGTCGCTGAAAAACAGCTATTTTGACTTCGAGGACGTTCCTCAGGCGGACGACTGGACGCCGGACGGCGTAGCCCGGCGCGATACACGGCAGTCATCGCAGAAAAAGACCATCGCGCCGCCCCGGCCTCAGGGGAAGCCGGTTCTGGATTACAAGGTGGGTGACCGAGTTATCCATAACGCCTTCAAGACCGGTGTTATACAAAAAATGACCCCCATGGGTGGGGATTTTCTGGTGGAAATCGAATTTGAGGACACCGGGATGAAGCGCCTGATGCTGAAAGCGGCGTCCAGGTATATGAAGAAAGTGGAATAAATACATAAGCGGCAGGGATGATTCATGAGGATGAATCCCCCCTGCGGCGATAAAGGAAAATCCCACAGGCCAGACGGCCTGTGGGATTTTCAATAAGGGTGGTTATTACACAATTTCCGTATAGCTTCCCAGATACTTGAATGTCTCGCACAGACTTTCCAGGTCGCCCATCAGCTGAATGAAGCGAGGAGAATAGACGGAGG
>JAJQHT010000309.1 GCA_021199595.1 Oscillospiraceae bacterium | reverse complement strand
CGGTCTGGTCGCGCACCTCGCTGTACCACTGAATTTTGATGCGCAGCGCGGCGGTGCCGGGGCCGCCTCCCAGCCAGGGCCTTTCCCGGAAAAGCTCCCAGCAGCGCTTCCATATCTGGCCCCGGTGGGAGCCAAACTCGTCCGCCAGATGGCCGTGGAGGAGCTGCGACGCCTCGTAAATGGTGCCGCTGGTTCCCGGCCAGAAATACACCCCCGCAAGCCCGGTCAGGGTGAGGCCGCCGCTGACGCCGGCGGCGATTTTTGACCCCTTGGGAGAGCGGATGAGCATGGGAACGCTTACCAGAATGCACCCGGCCAGGGCCAGCACCCCCGCGTCCACGTCGCAGCACAGCAGCACGATCACTGCCAGCGCCCCCGGCAGGAGCAGCAGCCGGTCGATTTTTTTTGACCGCAGGCCGAAGGCGGTCAGGGTTGGCCCCGCCAGACACAGATAGGCCGACAGCAGCCCGGTGTTGCCGATGGTTCCCAAAAAGGCGCTGTTATAGGCCACATATTTGTCGTAATAATTCGTCCCCTCCGGGTACAGCCAGAAGGGGTCAAGCCCCCCAAACTGCAGCAGGGCGATAACGCAGCAGACGACGGCGGCCAGACCCATGGCCCAGATATGCCGCCGCTTCGGCTCTCCCAGCCAGGACACGCCAAAAAATATCAGCCCATACAGCACATAGGTCAGGTAGCCCGTATAGCGGTTGGCCCCAATAAGACACACCGAGCCGTATTCCGACAGGCAGGCGGAAATGCCCCCAACCATCAGGAAAAGCGCCACGCCGAGATGGGCCGGACGCACGTCCAGGGCGTACCGCTCCCCCCGAATCAGGCCGATGACCAGCAGCAGCAGGGAGCCTGCCGCCCAAAGGCCAGTGGCGATGGCAAAAAAATAGAACTTGGAGGCGGTGATGCTCTCATAGGCGTTCAGCCGCACCCCCACGAACAGGGGAAACAGGCCCAGCATGATGAGGATATATTTATCTGTCAGCCACCTGGCCCGGTTGAAAAATGCCATGGAGATTTCCTCTCTCTTTATGTATTGGATAGGTGTAGTATAACACAACTGCGGCGGCCTGTCACCGGCCGGAAAACAGCGGTGTGCCCATATCCGGCAAAAGGACGAAAAAAGGCGGCTGTGCCAATTTTTTACAGCCGTCTCGTGTTGCAAAGTGACGGGAAGTGGCGTATAATAACTTATTAATAAAAAATTTTGAGGAAATGACGGAGCATGAAAAACAAGGTATGGAACCTTCCAACGCCAGTTGCCATACCAGAGGGACTGACGCGGGCCGGATATACGCCGCTTTTGGCGGCGGTGCTGGCTGCACGGGGGTTTAAAACGGCGGAGGAGGTCGCTGTCCTGCTGGATGACGGGCCGTGGGAGCCTGGCGACCCAATGCTGATGACGGATATGGAGCGGGCTGTCCGCCGTATCCGGCTCGCCCGGGAACGGGGCGAGCTAGTGGCCGTGTACGGGGATTATGATGTGGACGGCATCACCGCCTCCTGCCTGTTGGCGGAATATTTGCAGAGCATGGGGCTGGAAACGGAGATATACATTCCCAACCGTCTGGAGGAAGGCTATGGCGTAAATGACGGCGCCATCCGCAAGCTCCATGACCGAGGCGTTTCCCTTGTCGTCACGGTGGATTGCGGCGTTACCGCCGTGGAACAGACGGCGCTGGCCGCTGATCTGGGCATGGACATCATCGTCACGGATCACCACGAGTGCCAGGAAAAGCTGCCGGAGGCTGTGGCAGTGGTCGATCCCAAGCGGCCGGACTGCGTTTACCCCGACCGGGAGCTGGCCGGGGTGGGCGTGGCATTCAAGCTGGTCTGCGCCCTGGACGGGGACGGCATGGCCATGCTGGGCCGCTATGCAGACCTCGTTGCCCTGGGCACCATTGCGGACGTCATGCCCCTGATTGGGGAGAATCGCCGTATGGTGCGCGCAGGACTTGAAAAGCTGCGCTCCAATCCAAGCCCGGGACTGGACGCGCTGATGGCCCTCTCCGGCGTTGAGAAGGGCCGCATCAGCGCCACCGCTGTGGGCTTCACCCTGGCCCCGCGGATAAACGCCGCCGGGCGTCTGGGCCACACAAGTCTGGCGCTTCGGCTGCTGTTGGAGAAAAACTCCAGCCGGGCGCTCAACCTCGCGGGCGAGCTTTGCGGCATGAACCACCAGCGGCAGCAGATGGAGGCGGACATCTGGGATGAGACCTCCCGCATGATGGCCGGCAAGACGCCCACCGGCCCCATCGTCCTGGCGGGAGAGGGCTGGCATCCGGGCATTATCGGCATTGCCGCCGCGCGGCTTTCGGAGGCTTATTCCGTTCCCACGGTGATGATTTCCCTGGATGGGGAGATGGGAAAAGGCTCCTGCCGCAGCTTTGGAGATTTTAACCTCTTTGACGCGCTGGCCTACTGCAACTCTCTGCTGGACGCCTTTGGCGGTCACGCCCTGGCGGCGGGACTCAACATCCACCGGGCCAATATTGACGCCTTCCGCAAGGCATTGCAGGAATATTATGTAAATCATCCGCCCCACGAGGACGAGGGACTTGCTCTGGATTTGGAGATAACCGACCCGGCGCTCCTCACGCTGGAGAGCGTGGACGGCTTGCAGGCGCTGGAGCCGTTCGGCAACGGCAATCCCCGGCCAAACCTATGTATGCTGGACTGCTGCCTGAACTCTGCTGTTCCCATCGGCGGGGGAAAACACGTCCGCCTTCGGCTGGAGAAATTCGGCCAGTCGTATGACTGCGTCTGGTTTTCTCACCGCATAGAGCAGCTGAATGCCCGCCGTGGCGACCGGGTGGACGCGGCCTTTTATCCGCAGGTCAGCGAATTTCGTGGCCGCCGGACGGTGCAGCTTGTGCTGCTGGATTTGCGGCGGACGGACACGCCGGCCCTTTGCCGCCGCGCCCTGGCAGGACAGCCGGGGACGGGGCAGGGACTTACCCGGGTAGAGCTGGGGCGGCTTTGGCGATCGCTCGCGCGGCGCAGCCCGGTGCATCTCGGAGTCAGTGGCCTGGGGCGGATAGAGCCGGGCCTGAACCCGGTGCAGATTGCGCTGGGGCTGCGGGTGCTGTCGGAGCTTGGCCTCGCCGCCGTTCAGACGGATGGGCAGGAGATCGATGTTACCCTGATAACCAGGGAGGGAAAGGCAGATCTGATGCAGTCCGTCACCTGGCGGCGATACCACAGATAGAATCATCTGATAAATAATATGTGCTGAATGTGCTGACAAATTGTGACAGGGAGAGAGGGAACGTTATGGAGATGGAGACCTTTGTACCGGAACAGGCGTTTGCGGACTTTGAAAAGACAGTTTTGGAGAATAACCCCCACGCGAATATGGAGCGCGTACGGCAGGCGTTTGACTTTGCCGTGACCGCCCACGAGGGACAGAGGCGGAAGGATGGCTCCCCCTATGTGACCCACACCATTGCCGCCGCCGCTATCGCTGCCGAAATGGGCCTGGACGATGAGTCCATCATCGCCGCCCTGCTCCATGACGTGCTGGAGGATACGGACACGACCTATGAGACCGTGGCCGCCCAGTTTGGCGACGACGTGGCCAGCATCGTGGACGGCGTCACCAAGCTGACCCGCGTCCAGTACAGCAGCCTGGAAGAGCGGCAGATGGAAAACCTGCGGAAAATGCTCATGGCGATGGCCAAGGACATCCGCGTCATCCTGATAAAGCTGGCCGACCGGCTCCACAATATGCGCACGATGCAGTATCAGACCCCGGAAAAACAGCTGTCCAAATCCAGGGAGACCATGGAGATATACGCCCCCATTGCCCACCGCCTCGGTGTGGAGAAGGTAAAGGACGAGCTGGAGGATTTGGCCCTGCTGTATCTTGACCCGGTGGGCTATCGGGAGATTACCAACACCCTGGAAAAGCGCCGCCTGATCATGGAGCAGTTTTTGCAGGAGATGGAAAAAACCATCGAGGAGCGCATGGCCAAAGAGGGCATCAAATGCAAGGTCTATGGCCGTCTGAAGCACCTTTACAGCATCTACCGCAAGATGTACGCCCAGCATTTGGGGGTAGAGGAGATATTCGACCTGTGCGCTTTCCGGGTCATCGTGGACGGGCTGGCGGACTGCTATAACGTGCTGGGCATTATCCACGAGATGTTCCGCCCGGTGCCGGGCCGGTTCAAGGACTATATTTCTACTCCCAAGCCCAACAACTATCAGAGTCTCCACACCACGGTCATCGGCACGGAAGGCATCCCCTTCGAGGTGCAGATTCGTACCTGGGAAATGCACATGACCGCCGAATACGGTGTGGCCGCCCACTGGAAATATAAATCCGGCCCCTCCGGCCACAAGGAGGGGGATGAGGAGAAATTCGCCTGGATCCGCCGCTTGCTGGAAAGTCAGCAGGACTCCGAGGCCCAGGACTTTTATCACGATCTCAAGGTGGATATGTTCGACGACGAGGTGTTCGTCTTCACCCCCAAGGGGGACGTGAAAAGCCTCCCCGCCGGGGCCACGCCCATCGACTTTGCCTATTCCATCCACTCCGCCGTGGGCAACCGCATGGTGGGAGCCAAAGTGAACGGCCGCATTGTTCCCATTTCCTACCCCCTGCAAAACGGGGATATTGTCAGCATCACCACCTCCAACAGCTCCGCCGGCCCAAGCCGGGACTGGCTGAACATCGCCAAATCCGGCGAAGCCCGCTCCAAGATAAAGCAGTGGTTCAAGCGGGAAAAGCGGGAGGAGAACATCCAGCAGGGCCGGGAGATGTTTGAGGCGGAGGCCAAGCGTATTGGCCTTGCCATGGCGGACATCACCGACCCGGAGATGCTGCCCCATATCCTCAAGCGTATGGCCGTGCAGGATATGGACGACGTTTACGCCTCCATTGGCTATGGAGGCATGACTGCCTCCCACGCCGTCGGGCGGATACGGGACGAGATTCTCCGCAACCGTGCTCCTGCGAAAAAGACGGAGCTTGAAAAAATGCAGGAGCGGGCCGACCGCCGCCAGCAGCAGCAAAAGCCCCAGAAGGCTGTCCAGGGCGTGCTGGTGGAGGGGCTGGACAACTGCCTCATAAAATTCTCCCGCTGCTGTACCCCCGTGCCGGGGGATCCTATTGTCGGCTTCATCACCCGGGGGCTTGGCGTCTCCATCCACCGGCGGGACTGCGTGAACTATAAGCGGGACGCGGACGGGGGCCGCTGGATAAAAGTCACTTGGGCTGACGAGACCAGCGACTTCTACACCGCGGAGTTGCACATCACCTCTGACGAGCGCAGCGGCCTTGTAATGGACGTGGCCACCATCCTCAACGGGCTGAACGCCAGGGTGCGCAGTCTGAACGCCCGGGACACGGGCAAGGGTACCACCGTGGCGGCCATCACCCTGGACGTGAAAAATGCCGAGGAGCTGCAAACCATCGTCAACAAGCTGCAAACCATCCGGGGCATCCGGGATATTAACAGAGGTGGCATATGAGAGCAGTTGTAACGCGGGTGAAAAACGCCCGTGTGGAAATAGATGGGGCTGTCCACGGCCAGATTGGACAGGGCTTTCTCGTCCTGTTAGGGGTTCACGTTTCCGACGGCCCCGCTCAGGCAGAGAAAATCGCGGACAAGATATGCGGCCTGCGGATATTTGAGGACGAGGCCGGAAAAATGAACCTGAATCCCCAGTCCGCCGGGTGTCCGGCCCTGCTTATCATCAGCCAGTTCACCCTGTTCGCGGATTGCCACAGCCGCCGCCCCGGCTTTACCGAGGCCGCGAGGCCGGAGACCGCCGTTCCACTGTATGAGCAGGTCATTCGCCTCTGCCGGGAGCGTGGCTTCCAGGTGGAGACGGGCGTCTTCGGGGCCGATATGCAGGTGTACAGCCAGAACGACGGCCCAGTTACCATATTACTCGACACAAAGGAGCTTTGAAACCATGCTGATAAAATGTCTGCCCGTGGGGCTTTATGAGGCAAACTGCTATATCGTCACGGACGAGGACACCCTGGAATGCGCCGTCATCGACCCGGGGGATGAGTCCAACACCATTCTGAACTATCTGGAGGAGCATCACCTGACGGTGAAATATATCTTCCTGACTCACGGCCACTTTGATCACACCATGGCCGTCCTGCCCGTGAAGGAGGAGACCGGTGCCACCGTCTGCCTGAACAAAAAGGATTCCAATGCCGCGATTGCGGGAGAAGGACGCTTCACGCCCCCGGAGGACACAGTCTGGTACGGGGAGGGGGACATCTTCCATGTGGGCAGTCTGACCTTCCAGG
Source organism: Oscillospiraceae bacterium (assembly GCA_021199595.1). GTDB lineage: Bacteria > Bacillota > Clostridia > Oscillospirales > Oscillospiraceae > CAJOIG01. The sequence goes on along the minus strand of JAJQHT010000309.1, from coordinate 9,620 downwards.
TGATAGAGACCCCGGGCCATACCCCTGGCGGGGTGTGCCTGCTCTGTGGGGAGGCTCTGTTCACCGGGGATACGCTGTTTCGGGAATCCTGCGGCCGGACGGATCTGCCCGGCGGGGACATGGCAACCCTTCTGCGCAGCCTCAAGCGCCTGTATGACCTGCCGGGGGATTATGAGGTCTATCCCGGCCATATGGACAGCACGACCCTCCAGCGGGAGCGGCTGTTTAACTATTATCTCAAATATGCCAATGATGTGGGGAAATAAACATACCCATTGAGTAGAATTTAGCGGCCCATTTGCTTCTGTTCACGATTTTGACACAATCCTATGCATTAGGGTTAATAAAAACAAATGCGGGCCTGGGGTCGGTTTTCCAGCGTCCGTGATGGGAAAGGCGGCGGAGCGTGAAGCTGAACAAGACCCCCTGGGGAAAGCGGTGGATTCCCTATACCATCGCGGCCTGCGCCGCGGTCACGCTGTATGTGGTTCTGTCCCATTTGGGCGTTGTGTGGAGCGGGCTGCAAAGCATATTCCATTTTGTCGCCCCAGTGGTGTGGGCCATTGCCATTGCCTATGTGGTGGACATCCTGGTCTCCTTTTACCAGCGGCTGTTCTTCCGGCGGCTGAAAAAACAGTCTGTTGGCCACGTGATTTCCATTGTCCTTGCCATTGTGACCATCCTGATTCTGATCGTCCTGCTGGCGGTGAATCTGATTCCTCAGCTCGTCGAGAGCATCACCGGACTTATCAGCAACCTGTCAAACTATGCCGCCTCCCTGGGGGCGCTGATGGAGAACGCCCAGTTTGAAATTGCCGGAAACGAGATAGACCTGTCCAGCGTGGCGGAGACCCTGGAGACCCTGCTGCAAAGGATTGTTGCCGTTGTCCAGACGTTCCTGCAAAATAACGTCAGCAGCATCATCAACACCGGCATCACCATCGGCAATGGTTTCGTCAATGGCATCATCTGCATCATCCTGGCGATTTATTTCCTGACAGGGAAATACCGCCTGAAAAAGAACGCGAAGGCCGTGCTGGGGATGAGTCTGTCCCAGCGTCACTATGACAGGACGGTTCGATTTCTTTCCAAATGCAACCATATCCTCCGGCGGTATATCACCTGCGACCTCCTGGACGGCCTGATTGTGGGCCTTGTGAATTATGCGTTCATGCTGGTGGCCGGGATGCCATATGGGATGCTCATTTCTATGGTTGTGGGCGTGACGAATCTGGTGCCGACCTTCGGCCCCATTGTGGGCGGCGTTATTGGATTTTTTATTCTTTTGCTGATAAAGCCCTGGTATGCCCTGCTGTTTCTCATTTTCACCATGATTCTCCAGATCATCGACGGCTATATCATCAAGCCCAAGATGTACGGCGATACATTGGGCGTCTCCTCCCTGTGGGTGCTGGTCATGCTGATTGTGGGAGGCCGTGTGTTCGGTGCCATCGGCGTGTTGCTGTCGGTGCCTTTCGCCGCCATTTCCGACTATATCTTCCGGGATATGATATGGCCCTGGCTGAAGGCCCGCAAGGCACGAAAAACCATGGAGGCCCGCTCCGCTCCGCCCCCCGAACCGGCCCAGGAGGTGCAGGAGATTATCCTTCCCGACCCGCCTCACGCGGAGCCTATGGACAAAAACGAATAACCAAAGGGAGCTGTACCCAATTCGGTACAGCTCCCTTTTTTGGTTGTTGGATTTAGCAATCAGGCCCGGTCGGTGGGCAGGCCGGCGCGCTCGCGCTCGCGGATGGCGTCCTTGCGGGACAGGTTCACGCGGCCGCGCTCGTCGATCTCCGTGACCTTGACCCATGTCCAGTCGCCAACGTTCAGCACATCCTCTACCTTCTCGGTGCGCTTGAACTCCAGATCCTTGATATGCACCATGCCGTCCTTCCCTGGCACCAGCTCGATGAACGCGCCGATGGGGATGATGCGCACGCACTGACCATAGTACAGCGAGCCAACCTCGGGGACAAAGACGATGTTGTCAATGGTCTGCTTCGCGGCACGGCAGGCCTCGATGTTCTCGGAGGCGATGAAGATGGAGCCATCGTCCTCGATGTCAATCTTGCAGCCGGTGTCGGCGGTAATCTTCTGGATGACCTTGCCGCCGGAGCCGATGACCTCACGAATCTTGTCGGGGTTTATCTGCATACGAATCATCTTCGGGGCGCTTGCGGCAAGCTCCGTTCTCGGCTCGGAGATGGCAGGGAGCATGACCTCGTCCAGAATCTGAATACGGGCCTCATGGGTGATTTCCAGGGCGTTTTTCACGATCTCATGCTTCAGACCGTCGTTTTTCAGATCCATCTGAATGGCGGTGATGCCCTTCTTGGTGCCGGCCACCTTGAAGTCCATCTCGCCGTGGAAGTCCTCCACGCCCTGAATGTCAATGAAGGTGGTGAAGTCGTCGCCGTCCTGAATCAGGCCGCAGCTGATGCCGGCCACAGGAGCCTTCAGGGGAACGCCGGCGGCCATCAGGCTCATAGTGGTGCCGCAGATGGAACCCTGGCTGGTGGAGCCGTTGGAGGAGAGAACCTCGCTGACCACACGGATGGCATAGGGGAACTCGTCCACACTGGGGATGACGGCCTCCAGGGCCTTTTCTACAAGAGCGCCATGGCCCTGCTCCCGGCGGCTGGTGGAGCGACTGGCTCTGGCCTCGCCGGTGGAGTAGCTGGGCATATTGTAGTGGTGCATGAACCGCTTTTCCGTATCCTCCCAGATGGTGTCAAGTTTCTGGGCGGCGGAGAGGGTGTTCAGGGTGGTGATGGAAAGCACCTGGGTCTGGCCGCGGGTGAACAGGGCGGAGCCGTGTACGCCGGGGACAACGTCCACCTCGGCGGCCAGGGGCCGAATCTCGTTCATGGCCCGGCCGTCCACGCGCTTGCCGGCCAGCAGCCACTTTTTGACGACCTTCTTTTGCAGCCGGTAGATAATCTCGTCCATATACTGCATCATGTCCGGGTGGGATTCCTCATACTTCTCCTCCATGGCGGAAATCCACTCGTTGACGCGGGCCTCGCGGATATTCTTGTCGTCCGTGTCCATGCAGTATTCCATGCCCTCGAACTCGTTAGCCACCAGGGTGTCGAACAGCTCATCGTCAAAGGCGGCGTGCTCATACTCAAACTTGGGCTTGCCCACCTCGGCTACCATCTGGTCAATCAGGTCAAGGACAGGCTGGAGCTTCTCGTGGGCCTGGACGATGCCCTCGTACATAATCTCGTCGGGAATCTCCTTGGCCTCGGCCTCGATCATGACGATTTTCTGGTGGGTGGCCGCCACGGTGACGGTCATCTGGTTCACGGCCTTCTCTGCGTGGGTGGGGTTAAAGAGATATTTTTCCCCGTCCCAGCCAAGGACGATACCGGCCAGGGGGCCGTTGAAGGGGATGTCGGAGATGGCGACCGCTGCCGCCGCGCCGATCATGGCGGTAATCTCCGGGGAGCAGTCCCTGTCCACATTCATCACTTCGCAGGCGATAACTACGTCGTTGCGAAGGTCGGAGGGGAACAGAGGACGCATGGGCCGGTCAATCAGGCGGGAGGCCAGCACGGCGGGCAGAGAGGGCTTGCCCTCCCGGCGCATGAAGGAGCCGGGGATGCGGCCCACGGCGTAGAGCTTTTCGTTGAAATCCACGGCGAGAGGGAAGTAGTCGATGCCGTCCTTGGGACGGGCGGAGGCGGTGACGGTGCAGAGAACCGTGGTGTCACCATACTGGGTGTAGACGGCGGCGTTGCAAAGCTCCGCCATGCGGCCTACCTCCATCTTCAGGGGACGACCGCAGAAGTCCATCTCCCAGCGGTGGAGCGAGTCGAATGTTTTGTGCTTGATAATCATTGTCTTTTGTATCCTTTCCTATACTCCAAATCTATTCCAGGAAAGCCGGACACCGGCTTAATCTGCATGGCTTTTATCGGGATATAAAAATATGGGAGGACATATTTACTTGTCCTCCCATAAAAAACCTTCATATCCCTCAGATACAAGTAATCAAAAAATGACTTACTTGCGGATGCCCAGTTTGGCGATGATGGCGCGGTAACGCTCGATGTCGTTTTTCGCCACATAGTCCAGCAGGCGGCGGCGCTTGCCGATCATTTTGAACAGACCCTGACGGCTGTGATTGTCCTTTTTGTGAACCTTCAGATGCTCGGTGAGCTGGTTGATGCGCTCGGTCAGGATGGCGATCTGTACCTCCGGGGAGCCGGTGTCGCCCTCGTGGGTCTTGTTGGCTTCGATAATAGCGGTTTTCTGGTCTTTGGTTATCATGGTTGCTGCCTTTCCTTTCGGTGATACTATACCGTCCGGCTGAGTATGGGGCGGCGCCCCAAACTAAGTCCGTCGGCTCAAACGCTGTTACTATACCATATCCTTTGCCATTTGTCAAAATTTATTTGTGGAATGCTGCGTTATGGTTCCAGCTGTTCTTTATCCTTGGGTAGCGCAAGATTCAGGATTACGGCCACCAGGCAGGCGGGAACGATGCCGCTTTCTCCAAAGAGAGTGCTGATGAAGCTGGGCATATACTGCAAAGCGGTGCTGTGGGCGCCGATGCCATAGCCCAGGCCCAGCGAGATGGCCACGATGGTGGCGTTCTGGCCGGTGAGGGGTTCCTTGGTAATCAGGTTTACGCCGGACACCACGATAGAGGCAAACATCATGACGGCGGCGCCGCCCAGCACAGACTGCGGCATGATGGACACGAAAGCCCCCACCTTGGGCAGCAGGCCGCACAGCACCAGGAATATGGCGCCGCAGGCGACGGCAAATCGGTTGACGACCTTTGTGATGCCCACCAGACCTACGTTCTGGGAAAAAGAGGTATTCGGCAGAACGCCGAACAGGGAGGCAAAGGTGGAGCCAATGCCGTCGCATATCACCGCGCCGGAAAGCTCCCGGTCGGTAGGCTCCCGCCCAAGGCCGCCCTCGGTCACGCCGGCTGTGTCGCCCACGGTCTCCACGGCGGTGACGATGAACATAATCAGCATAGGCAGTATGGCGGAGATGTTAAATTGGAGCTTCACGGGGAACAGCTTGGGAACGGCGAACCAGGAGGCGTCCGCCACCTGACTCCACTGTACCACCCAGGAATAGGTATATTCCGTGCCGTCCGCAGTTACCCCTGTGGTGGGCAGAACGAGTCCCATGATTGTGGCGACAACGTACCCGGCGATGATGCCGAGCAGGATGGCGGTCTGGGAGACAAAGCCCTTTCCGAAATATTTCAGGCAGATGATGACAATCAGCACGAACAGACCGAGAAGCAGGTTGGCGGTGGAGCCGAAGTCTGCGTTGCTGTTGCCGCCGCCGAAGAAGTTGATGCCCACGCTCAAAAGGCTCAGGCCAATGGCCATGACCACCGTGCCGGTGACGACGGGCGGGAAGAATTTCCGCAGAGGCTTGATGAAAAAGCCCAGTACGCCCTCCCACAGGCCGCCTATCAGGCAGGCTCCCATGACCGCGCCGTAGGCGTAGATGCCGGCTTCCACGCTGGTGGTTATGGTTCCGGCGGCGACACCGGCGATCATGCTGGTGGCTACGCTGTTGTTCATGCCGATGAAGCCGGAGCTGGTGCCCATGACGATGGGCAGCCGTGCGCCGATGCGCCAGATGGGATAGAGCTGCACCAATGTAACCAAACCGGCCACCAGCATGGCGTTTTGCAGCAGAGAGACGCGCAGAGCGGCATAGTCCTGCAGGGTGATGCCGCAGATGGCCATAAGGGACAGCAGCGGCGTCAGGTTCCCCACAAACATGGCCATGACGTGCTGGAGGCCCAGCGGGATGGCCTGCCGCAGCGGGATGCGCCCGTCCAGCTCATAGGGACTGGTGTAGACGGCGTTTTTTTGTTTTCGTCCATAGTCGCTCCTTCTTTCATTTGTATGATTGTAAAAAAGAAATGGGGTATGAATAGGACGCCAGCCCCACTCATGCCCCATTGCACTTTCATATAGAATAACAGATGCCGACAAAAATGTCAACAAAAAAACAATGCAATGCAAATTATGGGAAAACTATATTATAAGCTCTCGTTGCATTGTAAAAGGAGACTATATCAAATACCATGCGGTCTTTTCTGTCGTTTGCGAAGACTTTATTTATCAAGATTAACAATTTGTTTATAAAATTATCTGATTTGGTCATGAACTTGTCACAAACGGACAGGGGAATTGGTATAGAATGGGGGCATATGTAATAGCAAGGAGGTCTTTGCGTTGATAGAGGTAAGCCATCTTACCAAGCGCTATGGCAGCCATCTGGCTGTGGACGACTTGAATTTTACCGTGGAAAACGGTGTGGTCTATGGTTTCCTGGGGCCGAACGGCGCGGGTAAGAGTACCACCATGAACATCCTGACAGGGTGTCTGGCCGCCACCAGCGGCACCGTCACCATCGACGGATATGACATTTTTGACGAACCGGAGGAGGCGAAGCGCCGCATCGGCTATCTGCCGGAGCTGCCCCCCCTGTACGTCGGCATGACTGTGCGGGAGTATCTGACCTTCGTGGCCAGGGCCAAGGGTGTTCCCTCCAAGGAGCAGGAGGGACAGCTCGAGCACGTGATGGAGGTGACAGGCACCACCGAGGTGGCCGACCGACTGATTAAGAACCTGTCGAAGGGCTTCCGCCAGCGCGTCGGCATTGCCCAGGCCATTTTGGGAGACCCGGCGGTTGTCATTCTGGATGAGCCTACCGTGGGCCTTGACCCCATTCAAATTATTGAGATCCGGGATCTGATCCATGAGCTTGGCAAAGAGCATACCGTCATCCTGTCCAGCCATATTCTAAGCGAGGTGCAGGCGGTATGCGACCAGATCCTTATTATCAACCGGGGAAAGCTGGTGGCCTGCGGCGAGCCGCAGAGCCTGGAGGAGCAGTTCGCCGGGGAGGCAACCTATAAAATCACCGCAAAGGCCGCTGCCGCAGACGCGGAGCGGGCCTTGCAGAACATAGACGGCGTGCAGAAGATAGAGGCTCAGGATGGAGAAGACGGCCGGTGCGACCTGACCGTTACCGTGTCTGACCTGAGCGCGGAAATGGACGAACGGCTTTCCTTCGCCATGAGCGACCGGCGCATCCCCGTGCTGCGTCTGGAACGGGAACAGGCGAGCCTGGAGGACGTGTTCCTGAACCTGACCGCACAGGCGGAGGCCGAGCGTGAAGCCCAGGAGAAAAAGGGCGGCAAAGGAAAAAAGAGCTGGTTCAAGAGCGGCAAGACCGCCGAGACGACCGCGGAAACGACGGACGGCCCCGCCCCGGCGGCGGAGGATGAAAAGGAGGCGGACACATGAGCGCTATTTATGAACGGGAGCTGGACAGCCAGCTCAACGGTTTGACCGGGTATATTTATGGAGCGCTGATGCTGCTGTTTGGCGGTATTTACGTCATGGCCTATAATCTGTCCGGGTATACGCAGTTTTCCTATGTGCTTTACAGCATGGAATTTGTTATGCTGATTGCCGTGCCGCTGCTGACCATGCGGTCTATCGCGGAGGAGCGGCACCAGCGGACAGATCAGCTTCTGTACTCTCTGCCCATGAGTATGACGAAGATTGTCCTGGGCAAGTATTTCGCCCTGGTGACGGTGATGGCTCTGCCCATGATCGTCATGGCCCTGTACCCGGTGGTAGTGAACGCCATGACGCTCTCCGGCTCTATCTCCCTGAAAAGCGCTTATGGCGCACTGGTGGGATTTTTCTTCCTGGGGCTGGCGCTGGTGGCCATTGGGCTTTTCATATCCTCCCTGATGGAGAACGCGGGCCTTGCGGCGGGCGCCTGCTTCATTGTGCTGCTGCTTTTATATTTTCTGTCCGCGCTGACGGATTATATGTCTGGCTCCGCCTGGGCGTCCTTCATCGCCTTCACGGTCGTCGTGATTCTGCTGGGGGTGCTGCTGTGGCGCACAACGAAAAACGGGAATTTTGCCCTGATTTTTTCCATTGCCCTGGAAGCGGTGCTGCTCATATGCTTCCTAATCTGGCAGGATGCCTTTTCCGGCCTGATTGTCACGATACTGGAGCAGCTTGCTGTTTTCGACCGATTTGACAATTTTACCTATGATATATTCGATATAACCAGCATTGTATATTATATCTCCGTGGCGGTGGTGTTTCTGTTTCTCACCGTGCAGTCCATGGAACGCAGGAGGTGGAGCGAATGAGCGACGAGAAAAGACCTGAGCAGGAAACAGCTCAGAAGACCCCTGATACTGCCGAAGAATGGACGCTGGAAACGACGGAGGAGACAGCCTCCGAGGGTGGGGACAAGACCCCCGAAGCCAAGCCGGAAAAGAAGGGCACCGGCAAATTCCGCGCCGCCTTCAACACAAAGGCATGGCGAGCCGGGTCATACAGCATCTTTGCCGCCATTGTGGTCATTGCCATCGCCGTGGTGGTGAATCTCGTGGTGAACGCCCTGCCAAGCTCCGGCACGCAGCTGGATATGACGGAAAACCAGATATATTCCATCTCCGACCAGACGAAGCAAATTCTTGGCTCTCTGGAAACAGATGTGGACGTATACTGGATCGTCCAGTCCGGCAGCGAGGACACGACCTTGGAGCAGGTGCTAGCGAAATACGCGGAGTACAGCCATGTGACCGTCACCTCCGTTGACCCGGTGGTATATCCCAGCTTCGCCACCCAGTATACGGACGAGACCATCACTAACAACAGCCTGCTGGTGGTCTGCGGAGACAGAACCATGTATATCCCCTATTCCGACATCTGGACATATTCCGACTACTCTACCTATTATTACTACTATTACTATTACGGCGAAGAATATCTGGACGTGTTCGCCGGGGAGAGCCAGCTCACCAGCGCCATCGGCTATGTGACGAGCGACGACCTGCCCATGATGTATATACTCACCGGCCACGGGGAGAGCGGTGTCTCTGTCGACGTGCTGGACGCCATCAACATGGACAATATCCAGACTGAGGAGCTGAGCCTTCTCACCGTGGAATCCATCCCGGAGGACTGCGCGGTGCTGGCCCTGTTCGGGCCGACCAGCGATTTGTCCGAGGATGAGCTTGCCATGATTGAGGCGTATCTGGACGAAGGCGGGGAGATGATCATCACTACCGCCTACACGGAGGAGGACATGACCAATTTTGAGACCCTTCTCTCTGACTGGGGTCTGGCGCTGACAAACGGCTATGTGCTGGAGAGCAACAGCAGCTACTACTATTACGGCTACATCGACCTGGTGCTGCCCACCCTTGGGAGCCACGACATTACCTCTCCTCTGACGGAGGACGGCTACAGCGTGCTGATGCCTGATGCCCAGGGCCTGGCGGAGATTGGGGAGAACGACGACCTGACGGTCACGGCCTTGCTGACAAGCAGTAGCTCCTCCTACATCAAGGAGAGCTTGACCGGCCTGACAAGCTACGAGCAGACCGATGACGACCCTGCCGGCCCGTTCCTTCTGGGGGCGGCGGTGGAGAGCGACAGCTCCGGCGGGAAGATGGTGGTGTTCACCTCTACGCTTTTCATGGAATCGGACTACAGCGGACTAGTATCCGGGGCCAATGAGGACTTGTTCCTTAACGCGGTGGTCTGGCTGTGTGAGAAGGATTCTTCCATTTCCATCCACACCAAGAC
>JAJQHT010000059.1 GCA_021199595.1 Oscillospiraceae bacterium | reverse complement strand
GACAAAAACAGCTCCATCTCGCTGGTCAGAACAGCGCATTACGCCACTGCCCGCACAAGGGCGGGTTCTGTCGGCAAAACGCCAGGGGTGTGGAAGATAATATCTCCGGCCAGGTCATCCAGATAATCCTCTCCCAAGTGGAATTTTACCCCTTCTTCGGTGCATTTTATGTAGAAATCACCTAAAGCCTCCGGGCTGGATTGGTCATAAACCGTCACATCAGCCCCGGCCTGGGTCAAAAGAGGTATCAAGGGCCGGTTGGAAAGCCCCGCCCCCACCACCGCCACGGATTTTCCACACAGCGATGTCAAATAGGTTTTTAAGGTCAAGGTACACTCCTCCCTTTTTTCCATTATACTACCAGTACCCCTGCGAAACAAGAAACGAAAAACTACAATCTCAGCCAGCCGTACAAAGTTCGGTTCGATGGACAAAAGACAAGTTCCGCTTGTATAATAAGGAAGGCTGCATCAAAACTGCAAACTGCGATGTTTTGATACAGCCCCTTGTTTTATAAGGTGACGAGTTTTCCTATAAGCCGGATTCTGTTAAAAATGGCCATCTATCTAGGCGATACGTTGCCATACCGCTCCAGCCACCTCCTCGGGGAGACCGGGCCGATCTATGTTCCCCTCCACGGTGTTGCTCCGAATAGAGTTTACAGCAGCGAACTGTCGCCAATCCGCCAGGTGGTCTCTTACACCGCCTTTCCACCCTTACCGCTGCGAGCAGCGGCGGTCTATTTCTGTTGCACTCGTCCTGATGTCGCCATCGGCGGGCGTTACCCGTTATCCTTGCCCTGTGGAGCCCGGACTTTCCTCACGCACAGCCTTTCGGCTTATGCCTGCGGCCATTCAGAAAACTCGGTCATCAGCAATTATTCGTCCATGTTGCCCCAGTTGTGCCAGACGTTCTGAACGTCGTCGTTATCCTCGAACACATCCAGCATCTTCTGCATATTCTTCCTGTCCCCTTCTTCGGTCAGGTTCACATAGCTTTGGGGAACCATTTCCTCCTGCGCGGAAACCAGCTTATAGCCGTGTTCAGTCATATAGTCCGCCACCGCAGTCACATCCTCTGGGGAGGTATATATGGTGAATACGCCTTCTTCCGTCTCCATATCAGCCGCCCCGGCCTCCATGGCGTCCATCAGAACATCGTCCTCCTGCAAATCGCCGTCCTCGTTGTCAACGACGATAACGCCCTTGCGGTCAAAAGACCAGCTCACGCAGTTGGTCGCGCCAAGGTTTCCATTATATTTATCGAAGCAATGACGTACCTCGCTGGCCGTTCTGTTGCGGTTATCGGTCATGGCTTCCACAATAACAGCCACGCCGCTCGGCCCATAGCCTTCATAGGTGACGCTCTCAAAGCTGGAAGTATCTCCGCTGCCCAGCGCTTTTTCTATGGTACGTTTGATATTGTCGTTTGGCATATTGGCGGCCTTCGCCTTAGTGATGACGGCAGCCAAACGCATATTGTTTTTCGGGTCGCCGCTGCCGCCCTCCTTGACCGCAACGATCATCTCACGCGCGATCTTGGTGAAAGTCTGTGCTCTTTTGGCGTCCGCCGCGCCCTTGGTTTTTTGTATGTTATGCCATTTGGAATGTCCCGACATTCTATATATCCCCCTGTATGTTTGCTTTACAGGTTATTGTAACATAAAAAAACGCCAATATCAACACCTTTTATTATCGGCATTTTGGTATCAGCAGCAGTCCTTGTTCCCTCCCCTCATTAGCCTTTTCTATAGCCTCCACAGTGGAGCGATATTTTCGCGCCAAGGCCCACATATCCGCGTTCGGCTCCACCCGAACCAATGTGACAGACGCTGCTGGAGGCGCGGCCGCCCACGCTTCCGCGTCCTCTGTGACCTGGGTAATGCAGGTGATCGTCTGCCGAAATACAGCGAGCGCATCCATTTGCAGTGTGGCACGCACGTCAAGTCCCGCGCCGGAGGGTGCATAGTACACATCAGACACTGTCACCGTGACACCGGCAAGCTCTGTTCCCGCAGGAAGGTCTGTGGTAAATTCCGCCGACAGGCGGCTCCGTGAAATAGAAAACTGCCCATCCTGCTGGCGGCATATCAGCCGGATACTGACGGCGGTCTTGACCGTGTTCTCCTCAATGGAAATGCTGCCTACCCTGGCAGCCAGCGCCAGCACCGCCCCAACGGCACCGGCAGACTCCGCGCTGCCCGTCACAGTTTGTCGCATGGATATGGAGCGCACGCCAGTGACAAGCTCGAACGGCTCCGCCTGACCCGTCAGCATGGTGCGATTGCTGTATATATCCGCCATATAAGTTATTTCCTTGGACTGCCGGCAGACGCATTGGGCGGCAAGGTGAAGCTCTGCAGTGATGCGGCCGTTTTCAGCGCCTTGCTCCGGCAGGTCAAAATAAGCTCCCGTCAGCATAAGGGTAATTTCCGGCAACGCTTCGTCCTCGCCGTCCACTTCCATGATTTGAGAAAACGCGGTCTCATACCGTCCAGCAAACACCTGCCCCTCATCCCTGCCAGAG
>JAJQHT010000037.1 GCA_021199595.1 Oscillospiraceae bacterium | reverse complement strand
CGTGATGTGACGACGCAGGCGTACATAGGTACGTCAAGGAGGCACAGCGCGGCCTGGCGGAAAAAGACCCGCCCCGTCCGTACAAACGGGGGCTGCATCAAAACCTTCCGGTTTTGATGCAGCCCCTTTTTCTTATCTGTTGTAGAAGTCGTCTATGTGCTGCTGCTCGTCGTTCACAAGCCAGCGGGTGATATACACCAGCCTGTCGTCGTAATAGCCCGTGGAACGGCGGTGGAAATAGCTCTTGTAGTCGTTCAGGAAATCGGCGAGCTTTTCCGAGCGCACCATGCGCTTGGCCTCGCCCAGAATGCGCCGCTGGGTGGCGTTCAAAGCCACAATACCGCCTCCTTCCAAAGCGTTGGGGTTTCTCGTCCCTGCATGATAGCACAGGGACGCGGCTGTTGTCAAGGGAGCCGCTTACAGCTGCAAAAGCTGCTGGGCAATGCAGAAATAGATAAGCAGGCTCAAAGCGTCCACAATGGTGGTGATGAAGGGGCTGGACATCACCGCCGGGTCAAAGCCCAGCTTATCCGCCAGCATGGGCAGGATACAGCCCACAATCTTGGCCACCAGCACCACCAGCGCCAGCGTCAGGCATACGGTTAGAGCCACCAGGACGGTGACGCCGTCGTTATGCAGCAGCAGGTGGTCGATGAGCATGATTTTTCCAAAGGCCACCACCGCGAGGCTCACGCCGCAGAGAACGCCCACGCGGATCTCCTTCCATATCACGGCGGCAATGTCCGAGAAGGACAGATCGCCCAGGGACAGGGCGCGAATCACGGTGACGGAGCACTGGGAGCCGGAGTTGCCGCCGGTGTCCATCAGCATGGGGATAAACAGGGTCAGCGCCGTCACGGCGGCCAGCGCGTCCTCAAAGTGATTCAAAATCATGCCCGTGAAGGTGGCGGAAATCATCAGCAGCATCAGCCAGGGGATGCGGCTTTTCCAGAACTGGAAGGCGCTGGTTTTCAGATAGGGCTTGTCGATAGGCGTAACGCCGCCCATGATTTCGATGTCCTCCGTGGCCTCCGTCTCCATAACGTCCATGGCGTCGTCCACGGTGATGATGCCGACCAGACGGCCCTCTCCGTCCACGACCGGCAGGGCCGTGAAGTTATACTTGGTGAACATGGAGACGGCTTCCTCCTGATCGGCCAGGGTGCCGATGGAGATGACGTTGTCCTCCATGACGTCCGCCATTGGCTCCTCATCCTCCGCCAGGATGATGGCCCGGATGGACACGGCGCCTATGAGCTTTTTTCCGTTGTCGGTGATATAGCAGGTGTTGATGGTTTCCGAGTCCACGCCGGTGCGCTTGATGTGCTTGATGGCGTCCGCCGCGGTCATGGTGGGCCGCAGGTCTACAAACTCCGTGGTCATAATGGAACCGGCGGAGTCGTCCGGGTATTTGAGAATTTCGTTTATCAGCTTGCGGGTCTCCGCATCCGCCTGGCGCAATATGCGCTTGACGACGTTTGCGGGCATTTCCTCTACGAGATCCACCGCGTCGTCCACATACAGCTCGTCTACGACCTCCTTCAGCTCGCTGTCAGAGAAGCCGCGAATCAAAAGCTCCTGGGTGTCGGCGTCCATCTCCACGAAGGTCTCCGCCGCCTGATCCTTTGGCAGAAGCCGGAACAGAAGGGGGAGGGTATGCTCCTCCAGCTCGTCAAACAGCGCCGCCACGTCGGCGGGGTTCATCGTCACCAGGATGTCCCGCAGGGCGGGGTATTTCTTCTGCTCCGCCAGGGTGCTGATGGTGGATTCCAGGGTAATACTGCGTTCAGCCATTGTTCTTCCTCCTTTTCTAAGTCTGGGATCGCTCCCAAGCCGGGCATAGCCCAGCCCTGCGGATTGCTCCGCTCAGGCAGGAGTAAGACACAAAGGGGGTGTGTATCAGCGGGCAATGGACGCCCGCCGCCGTCGCCCTCGTTTTGTGCCGGTACTGTTGCCTGCATCCATTGTGCTGTCACATCCTTTCAAAATTCAATTTCTATCAGAGGCTCGCTTTTTGAAGCCCAACTATTATCATATCATGTAAGGAGCAAGGCCGCAAGCGAAAAAACGGAATCGGCTATCCATTTTGCGCCGGCTTCCTCCAATTCCTGACGGCTGCCGAAGCCGTAGGTCACGCCAATGCAGTCAATGCCGCAGGCCCTGGCCCCCTCTACGTCGTGGCGGCGGTCGCCCACCATGACGGCGCGGGACATATCCACCCGGCACGCGTCCCGCGCGAAGGCAATTACGTCCGCCTTGGTGTTGTCCCGCTCCGGATTGCTGCCGGATATCAGCTCAAAATAGGGGGTCAGGCCGAATCGCTCCGCGATGCGCAGGGAGGATTCGGTGGGCTTGGTGGTGGCGATGAACAGGCGGCGGCCCTGGTCCTTCAGGGACTGGAGTAGGGCGGGGATGCCGTCGTAGACGCTGTTTTCAAAGAGGCCCTTTTCCATAAAGTATTCCCGGTAATCGGCCAGAAACCGCTCCGCGTCGGGCCGGGAAAAGCCCCAGTAGTCCTGAAAGCTCTGGGGCATAGGGG
>JAJQHT010000240.1 GCA_021199595.1 Oscillospiraceae bacterium | reverse complement strand
CTCCTTGATATGTTCCTTATGGCTGACGCCAAAGCGCTGCTCCTCATCCACCACCAGAAGCCCCAGCTTTTTGAACTTCACATCCTTCTGCAAAAGCCTGTGCGTGCCGATGACGATGTCGCAGGCGCCGCTCTCCATCTCCTGCAGCGTCGTTTTGAGCTGGGCGGCGGTGGTAAAGCGGGACAATATGCCAATTTTTACGGGGAACCCGAAAAATCGGCTGACCGCCGTCTGATAATGCTGCTGGGCCAGCACGGTGGTGGGCACCAATATGGCCGCCTGATAGCCGTCCAGGACGCATTTCATCACCGCCCGGAGGGCCACCTCCGTCTTGCCGTAGCCCACATCTCCGCAAAGGAGCCGATCCATGGGAATGGGCTTTTCCATGTCGCCCTTGACCTCCTCCGCGCAGCGGAGCTGGTCGCCGGTCTCGGTGTATTCAAAGGCGTCCTCAAATTCCCGCTGCCAGGGGGTGTCCGGACCGAAGGCGTGGCCCGGCGTCCGCTGCCGGGCGGCATACAGGGCGATAAGCTCCCCCGCCATCTCCTTGGCGGCGGCCTTGGCCTTTTTTCTCGCCCGGTTCCAGTCCCCGCCGCCCAGGCGGGAGAGCTTCACCGGCGTATCCTCGCCCGCGCCGATGTATTTCGTCACCATATCGAGTTGGGTGGCAGGGACATAAATACTGTCCGTTCCGGCGTAGCATATCTTCACATAGTCCTTTTCCACCCCGTCCGTTTTCATTTTTACTATGCCGGCGAAACGGCCTATGCCGTAATTTTCATGCACCACCAAATCACCTACGGACAAATCCTCATAGGAGCCGAGCCTCGCCCCGGCGGGCAGCGCCCGCTTCCGCTTCGTCGTTTTCAGGCCGGTTTTCATGATCTGCGTGTCCGCCAGCACTGCAAGCTTTATCTGGGGATACTCAATTCCGGAGGACAGGCTTCCCACCGCCACGGCACAGCAGCCCGGCTCCGGAAGCTTTGAAAGGTCGCTGTCCCGGTATATCCGGCCCGCCTCCTCCTGGCGGAGAAGCTCCTCCATGGCCTGCGCCCGGCGGCTGTCTCCCGCCAGTACCACACAGCGGTAGCCCTCTCCCAGCCAGTGCCGCACATCCCCAACGGCGGTCTGCGCGCTTCCGGCATAGGAGGGAATCTGCTTTGCGGAGATGGCCATAATGGTCTTGGGCGGCAGAGGATAGCTCCCCACAGTGAAGGCGTCCGCCATCACGACGGGATAGTCCTCCAGCCGGGAGAGAGTTTCCTCCCAGGACATATAAAATTTTCCCAGCCTTCCGGGCAGCACGCCTCCCTCAATCAGAAGGCGCAGATCCTCGGCCGCCTGCTTTAAATAGCTTCTCGCCTGCTGTGCGCATTTTCCCGGCTGATCCATCATCACCAGGGCGTTCGCCGGGACGTAATCCAGCGCCGTCGCGAAGGCGGGATAGATAAGCTCCATATACTTATCCGCCGCCGCAAGACTCCGGCCGTTTTCCAGCGCCTCGCCATCCGCCCGAAGGCTCCGGCGGAGCTTTTCCACATCGAACTTCACGGCGTTGCGGTTCAATCGCTTTTCCGTCTCCGCGAGCTTTTCCGCCAGGGCGGCAGGGCCTCCCTCCGCAAGGGACGGCAGGGCCTCCGCCGCGGGAATGAGCCGAAGGGCGTTTATACTCTCCGTGCGGCGCTGGCTGTCCGGGTCAAAGCTGTGAAGACTGTCAACATCATCCCCCCAAAACTCGATTCGGACAGGCAGAGCCTCGCCGCACGGCCAGACGTCCAGAATGCCGCCCCGGCGGGCAAACTGACCGGAGCCTTCCACCTGTTCTGCCGGGTGATAGCCCAGACGAAGGAGATGATCTATTGCGTCCTCCATGGGCAGGCTGTCCCCCGTCTTCAGGGAAAAGCAGGCTCGGCGCAGGGTTTCGGGTGGGATCGTTCTCTGGAGCAGCGCCGCCACAGTGCATACAACGGGGGCGCAGTCCCCCGCTGCCAGCGTATCCAGCACCTTCAGCCGCCGCTGCTCTCCCTGACGGGAAACGCTCTCCATATCGTAAAAGGAAAAATCCCGTCCCGCCAGCACAGACGCCGACACACCCAAAAAGCCCCGTAAATCTCCGGCCATGGCGTCCGCCGACGTATCATCCGGAACGACGACCCAGAGGGGCCGGCCTGTCCTTTCAGCCAGCGCCGCCCCCAGGTTTGCGCGGTGTACCGGCCCAAGGCCGGAAACCAGGGCAGGCAGACGCCCCCCCTCGACAGCTTCCGGGAGGGGGGTAAGGCTTTTGTTTTCCAATATCGCTTCTGATAGAATTTTCACATATATTACCTCAGTTATAGCCTTTTTATTTTAATCCATACGCCCCCTCCGGCGCAAGCCTTTTTTCCCGCTCTCCCCCTTCTGCGCGATTTTTCCACACAATTTGAGAAATTGTTCTTTGTTCTGTTATTTAAATATTGTATTTGCATCTGAAAAATGGTATAATGGATTGTTAAAAAGAACAAAAGCGGGAGGGCGTATGAACTCATTAGAAGATATATGGC
>JAJQHT010000063.1 GCA_021199595.1 Oscillospiraceae bacterium | reverse complement strand
TTATCCAGAATCCCATTATGGAGAAGCTGGGCTGCACCGCTACCCAGGCGGTTCTCGGCTGGACCATCGGCGGATATTCCGTCATCCTGCTCTCCTTCTTCTTCAGCACCATCATTATGAAGAAGGGCGTCCGGGAGTTTGCCACTGCCTGCTTCGTCATCATGGCCGCCGGTGCGGTGCTGGTGGGCATAGGCTATAACGTCGGCGGCGGCACCGGCTCTGCGCTGATCATCGTGGGCGGTTTCTTGCTGAAGAACTTCCTGATGGGTTTGCAGGTCTCCGTTTTCCAGGTGGTCGCCCTCTGGTTCAACCAGACGCGAGGCTTTGCGCTGGGCCTGATGGGAGCCGCCTTCGCGCTGGATAACGCCACCTCTTCCACCGGCCTGTCCATGCTCTACAACGGATTAGGCTTTACCAACATGATGATGGTCGCCGCTGCGATCCTGGTCGTTTTGGGTGTTGCTACCTTCCTGTTTGTCCGCACCACCCCCCAGGAGCTGGGCCTGACGCCTGACGGTCTGCCCGAACAGGCTCCTGCTGGTGGTCACGAGGAACAGGGCACGCAGGAGTTCCAGTCCAGGTGGACCCTGGGTAAGCTGCTCAAGCTCAAGGAGAGCTGGGCCATTATGCTCGGCATCGGCGTGTTCAATCTGACTTTGGCAGCCGTGATCTCTCAGTTCTTCAACAGCCTGATGAGCATGGGACTGGAAATGTCCACCTGTAGTATGTATATGCTGCTCTTCGGCGTTTTGGGCATTGCAATGTCCCCTGTCTATGGTAAACTGGTGGATATGGTTGGCGCACCCAAAACCGGCGTGATTTGCGCAGCTCTCTTCCTGGTTTCTGTCGCCGGATTCGCCTTTAAAATTCCCGTTGTGGCGGCCCTGGGCCTGACCTTCTTTGTGGGGTCTCCCGTCATCCAGCCCGCTCTGACCATCCACGTCTTTGGAGGACTGGAGTACCAGTCCGCCAACCGGTATCTGTCCATTGTCATCAACCTGATCGCCGCCTGCGGCATCCCCTTTATGACCATTTTCTATGACGCCACCGGTTCCTATCAGATGGCCTACTATGTGCTGCTGGCCATGAATGCAGTGGCTCTGGTGCTGTTGTTGACCTGCAACAAGAGCTACGCAGACGACTGATTCGGCAGAAGAAACGAAAACCGTGCGTCCTCGCAAAGCAGGACGCACGGTTCCTCAAAATTATCCTATGACAGCAGTGTCCAACTGCTCCGTTACGGTGTTTCATCGTCCAAGAAAGTTCCCTGATGCTGTTTCCGATACTGAGTGGGGGACAGACCGGTGCTGTGTTTGAAGGCCCTGGAAAAATGGTCCGGGCTGTTGTATCCCACCAGCTCCGCGATATCGTTGACCGACCGGTCGGAATAAATCAGATACTGCACCGCCAGATTGATTTTTTGCTGGGTGATGATCTCGGTGAAATACATCCCGGTGGCCAGCTTGATCTGCTTGCCCAAATACGCCTTTTCGTAGTGGAAAAACTCTGCCAGATACGACAGGGTGACAGTCTTGAAATTGCTCTGAATGTAGGTCAAAATGGCAGGCATTTGGGACATGATGGAATCATCCGAAGAATACTGGAGGTAGGTCTTGCTGTAGAGCCGGAGCACCAGCGAGAAGAAGATGGAGATGTAGCTGCAACAAATGGCGTTTGCGTTCTTTAGCCCGCTGTAATACTCGGTGTAAACGTTCTTGATAATGTTACAGACCTCTGGGGTGGGCGGGAGCATAAACAGCAGATAGCCCTGGATGCCGGAATAAAGGCAGTTATTGAAAAAGGCGGCCAGCAGGTCGTTGCCCTTAAGAGTGCTGAAAAAGGTGGAGCGGAAGGAGCTTCGCCGCAGACAAAGGCACGTCACCGTACTGCCCGGCAACACATAGACCGCGTGATTTGTCCCTGGCGCAATGATGCACAGTTCCCCCGCCCCCAACAGCTTTTTTTCATCGGCACATTCCATCTCCAGGGAGCCGTCCAACACATAGTTGATTTCAAAAAAATCGTGGGTATGGGGCGTGATCGCCTCGTAGCACAGCTTCATATGCGGCAGCACATCCCAGAAAGAAAACCCCATGTACTCTTCGCTGACGAAGCGGTAGTATGCTTCCGGGTCACGAAGGATAGAGGAGATCTCCACGGACGTCTGAGCGGAAAGGTCGTAAAGCTGGTGCATATTCGCGGTGTCCCACTTGGAAAAATCAACACACGGTAATGGTGCGGACAGTACACACCCCTCCTGATTCAGCAGCTCCACCGCCTGGGAGAGCGTGATATACTGCCCGGTCTGTTCATGGTAGCTTTTCATCCGTTCCTGAATGGAGCGAAAACTCAGGTACTTCTTTTGGCTGCTCATACCGTTTTCCTTTCAGCGATGGTTTGCGTGGAAATCGTTTTTCCAGATTTCTGCTCTTAAAATATCATATCACAAGGAGGGGGAACAATCAACAAAGCTGCCCTGCCAAAATTTTTGTTCTCTTGTAGCTTTACAATAGATGTGAGACCAGGGTATAGAAAAAAGCGATTGAG
>JAJQHT010000222.1:2159-2554 GCA_021199595.1 Oscillospiraceae bacterium | reverse complement strand
ATATTGATGAACATCCCCACGGAGCTGAGACAGGAGGCGGCCATATCCGCGCCCTCTCCAAATTCCCGGCCCAGAATGCCCGTCAATGTCATGCACCCGGAGCGGCGCAGGGGCTTTGCGTAAAACAGGCCCAGCACCACGCAGGCAATACCACCGCCCAGCGTGAACCACCAGGCGGACAGGCCGTAATTATACGCAAGCTGCGCCGTGCCGACGGTGGAGGAGCCGCCCACCAGGGTGCCGATGATAATGCCCGCCACGATGGGCGCGCCGTTTACGTTGTCGAAGGTCTGGGGCTTGCTGCCGGAATAAATCGCGATGGCGGCAATGCCCAGAATGCTGATTAGCAGGCCGATGGCCTGTGCTGTTGTAAGTATCATAATTAAACCCTACCA
>JAJQHT010000222.1:0-2149 GCA_021199595.1 Oscillospiraceae bacterium | reverse complement strand
AATCTGCGCGGTTTTTTGCTGTAAAAATTATATGTTAAAATAAAATCAGGCAACTCAGGCAACAAAAAACCGACGCCCACCAGCCGGGAGGGGAAATTTTTCCTCTCCCGCTGGTGAAGCGCCGGCTCCCGGTGGGATTATCCGGCTGTTTTGCAGTCGGCTCCTGTCGGGACGGTTTTCGCTATAGGGGCGGGGTGCCTTAATGGCTGGCCACGCCCGCTCTGAGGTCTGAATAGTGCTGGCAAATTTCCTTCACGGCGGTAAGAAGGGCCTTTTTCAGGTGTCCATAATACTTTGCTGTGATGGCGTCCAGCAGCGGCTCGGGGCCGCGATTGAGGTCATAGCCCCGCATCATGGTCGATACGAAGCGCCGACCCAAGTCAGTGGCCATGGTGCAGTCCACCTCCAGCACAATGCCGGATTCAAAATCCACATTGGCCACCACCACCAGCTGATCATACATCTTCTGGGCGGCGGTGTTGGAGGGGAGCTTGGCATAGCCGGACAGGAGAACCTGTCCTGTGGGGCGAGTCATGACGGGAGGCTTACTCCTTCACCATGCAGCCCACGTTTTCGGGGATAATGAGCTTCGCGCCGGTCTTGGCCTGAACCTCCTCCACCGTGACGCCGGGGGCGACCTCAAACAGCTTGAGGCCCTCGGGCAGCACATGGAAGCAGCCCATCTCGGTGACGATGTAGTCGATGCAGTGATAACCGGTCAGGGGCATGGAGGTCTTCTCCACGATCTTGGGGTTGCCGGCCTTGTCGGTCTGGGTGGTCATGACGATGGTAATCTTGGAACCGGTCACGAGATCCATGGCGCCGCCCATACCGGCGGCGGTCTTGCCGGGGATCATCCAGTTGGCCAGGTTGCCCTCCGCGTCCACCTCGTAAGCGCCCAGGACGGTAGCGTCCACATGGCCGCCGCGGATGAAACCGAAGGAACGGAAGCTGTCAAAGCAGGCGCCGCCGGTGCGGAGCATGGAGGCCTTGCCGCCAGCGTCCACCACGTTGGGATCGACCTCGTCGCCCTCCTTGGGAGCGCCGGTCAGGCCCACAACGCCGTTCTCGGAATCAACCCAGACATCCACGCCCTCGGGCAGATAGTCCAGGCACTTGGTGGGCATACCAATGCCCAGGTTCACCACGTCGCCGTCCTGGAAGAAACGGGCGGTGCGGTAAGCGATCAAATCTTTTCCAGTAAGAGCCATTTCGATTACCTCCTTACGCTTCTGTCAGGGTGCGGCCCTGGACAACGGCATCCACCACAAAGCCCGGGGTCATGATTTCATCGGGGTCAAGCTCGCCGATCTCTACAATCTGCTCCGCCTCCACGATGACGTGGTCAGCGGCGGTGGCAAAGCACTCGTTGAAGTTGCGGGAGGTGCGGCGATAGACGACGTTGCCCATCTTGTCCGCCTTCCAGGCGTGAACGAGGCACACATCGCCGTGCAGGGGCTTCTCGAGGATGAAGCGCTTCTTGGTGGGGTCGGGAACAATCTCGCCCTCCAGGAATTTATACTCGCCCTTCTCCTCGTCCCACTCCAGAACCTGCTTGCCCTCCATCATGGGGGTATACAGGCCGGTGGGAGTCAGAACGCCGCCAATGCCGGCGCCGCCGGCGCGAACCTTCTCGCACAGGGAGCCCTGGGGCACGAAGGTCAGGTCAATCTCACCGGCCACTACCTTGGCAACGGTCTCGGAGTTGTTGCCGATATGGGAGCAGGTGATTTTCTTGATGGTGTTGGCGCGGACAAGCTTGCCGATGCCGCGGCCGGGAACGCTGGTATTGTTGGAGATAACGCTCAGATCCCCGATGCCGGCGTCCAGCAGGCCCTCGATAAGAACCTCAGGCACGCCCACGTTCACGAAGCCGGGGAGCAGGACTGTCATGCCGGAGAAGCAATACTTTTTGATTGCTTCCTCAACAGACATAACCTTTGAAGTAGCCATTGGAAATCATCCTTTCTGAAAAAATTTTTAAAAATCCAAACACGAATATTATATATTGTCGCTTTGGGAATGTCAAATCTCTTTGCAAATCTTATACCGGGTCGTCCATGAATTTCTGGGCCAGACGGAACACCTCAAACAGCTGCTTGTCCCGCTTGGCCTTCAGCGCGTCGATGTCCTGGCCGGTATAGTCATA
>JAJQHT010000209.1:1357-2585 GCA_021199595.1 Oscillospiraceae bacterium | reverse complement strand
CCAGAATAAAGGCGGTCAGCTTTCGGGCGGGGCTGTCGGGATTCAAAACGCCCACCAGCCGCATGGCGGCCCAGGCCAGTATCACATCGAACAGTATGCTCAGGTCTTTCACCAGCAAAAGGTCATATACCTGGCTTTTGGAGATGAGCGCAAGGAAATACAGATAAGGTACGTTATAGTTGCATGACCAGATCTCTTGCCCCAGGCCCCTCCAAGCCCCGGAGGTTCGCAGAGATTCTATCCAGACCTTGATCCAGTCCTGATAATCCAGAGTCTCATAGGTCAAAAAGCAGTACCGCAGGGCGAAAGCCAGTGGCACCAGCACAATGACGGCGACACGCTGGGCGCGGGTGCGGAACAGTCCTTCCCGCCACAGCAGGAACAGGGCGAGGAGCAGCTCCGCATAAAGCAGAATGGTGGCCCGGTAATCCAAGAAACGACCTCCTTTTCAGCAAAAAAGCGGCGAGATGACCCGCCGCGAGAAATTTATTTATTTTTATTGTATGATAGGGCTTGACAAGCCTCACAGCAAAATGATATAATACCTTGCTATGTTCTGAAAGGTGGGTATTCATGCCCATTTTTCAACTGTCTTTATTGTACCACATTGACGGGAAAAATCAAGTCACTGCCGTCATTTTGTAACAACCCCACCTGGCGTATCATACTTTGCCGAAGGAGTGATCTTTTTTATGCCCATGCCAAAGGATGTCTACTATGGCAAAACGCTCCGCAAGAGCTTTGCCCGCGTCACAGAGATCCAGGACATGCCGAACCTGCTGGAAGTCCAGAAGAAGTCCTACAAGTGGTTTCTGGAGGAGGGACTTCGGGACGTGTTCCGGGATGTCGCTACGGTTACGGACTATTCCGGGAACCTGGAGCTGTCCTTCGTGGACTATTCCATGAATGAGAAGCCCAAGTACACAGAGCAGGAATGCAAGGCCCGGGACGCCACGTATGCCGCCCCCATCAAGGTTTCCGTCCATCTGCGGAACAAGGAGACGGACGTGACCACGGAGCAGGAGATATTCATGGGGGATTTCCCCCTGATGACGGACAGCGGCACGTTTATCATCAACGGCGCAGAGCGCGTTATCGTCTCCCAGATTGTCCGTTCCCCCGGCGTCTACTTTGACGTCCATGCGGACAAGACCAACATAAACCGCTTTGGCGCTACCCCCATCCCTTATCACGGCGCGTGGCTGGAGTATGAGACGGACGTAAACGA
>JAJQHT010000209.1:0-1347 GCA_021199595.1 Oscillospiraceae bacterium | reverse complement strand
CTGGCTGACCTGCGCGCCGGATTTGGAGGCAGGCGCCACTACAGACGAGCAGCTTTTGGAGATTTTTGGCAATGACGTGCGCATTGTCAGCACCCTGGAGCGGGATACCATCCACAGCCGGGAAAATTCCCTTCTGGAGATATACAAAAAGCTGCGCCCCGGCGATCCTCCCACGGTGGAGACCTCGGAGGCCATGCTGGACGGGCTGTTCTTCGACCGGCGGCGGTATGATATGTCCACCGTTGGGCGCTATAAGGTCAACAAAAAGCTGGCCGTCTGGAGCCGTATCATTGGCTTCAAGCTGGCCGCGCCCATCGCGGATCTCCAGACCGGCGAGCTGCTGGCGGAGGCGGGCGAGGTGCTCGACCGCGACCGGGCGGAGGCCATTGCCGCCAGGGGCCTGCTGGATGCCACCGTGCTCGATGAGCATGGCCAGAGCGTCCGAGTGTTCGGCAACGGCATGGTGCCGATGGACGCTTTCGTCTCCTTCGACCCAGCAGAGCTTGGCATCAAGGAAAACGTCCGCTGGCTCATTCTGCGTCAGCTTCTGGAGCAGTTTGGAGACGATGAGGACGCCCTGAAGGACGCCATCGTGGAGAATATGGATGTGCTTATCCCCAAGCACATCATCGTGGACGACATCTTTGCCTCCGTCAACTACCTCAACTGTCTGGCTCATGGCGTTGGCAAGGCGGACGACATCGACCACCTTGGCAACCGCCGCGTCCGCAGTGTTGGTGAGCTGCTGCAAAACCAGTTCCGCATTGGCTTCACCCGCATGGAGCGCGTTATCCGGGAGCGTATGACCATCCAGGATCCCAACGTCATCACCCCCCAGAGCCTTATCAATATCCGGCCCGTTTCTGCGGCCATCAAGGAGTTTTTCGGCTCCTCCCCCCTCAGTCAGTTCATGGATCAGACGAACCCGCTGGCTGAACTGACCCACAAGCGGCGTATGTCTGCCCTTGGCCCCGGCGGTCTGAGCCGTGAGCGCGCGAACTTCGACGTCCGCGACGTGCATTACAGCCATTATGGCCGTCTGTGCCCCATAGAGACCCCTGAAGGGCCGAACATCGGTCTTATCTCCTATCTCGCGAGCTTCGCCCGCGTGGATGATTACGGTTTCCTGGTGGCCCCCTTCCGCCGGGTGGACAAGAATACCGGCCTCGTCACTACGGATGTGGAATACCTCACTGCCGACCAGGAGGATCGCTTCTTCGTGGCGCAGGCGTCGGAGGTGGACGATGAGGGCCATTTCGTCAATGCCCGCGTTACCTGCCGCCACAGAGATGAGATTATTGCTGTGGATCAGAGCCAGGTGGACTATGTGGACGTAAGCCCCCGCAT
>JAJQHT010000066.1 GCA_021199595.1 Oscillospiraceae bacterium | reverse complement strand
CCGCCGGGGGGATGCTGGTCATCAACTCCGCCTCCTCCATCTCTTTGTTTTACGGGCTGAGCGCCGTCATCGGCCTGGTGGTGTCGGTGTTTAACGGCCTGGGGCGGCTGGCCATTGGGGGCTGCATGGATCGCCTGGGGTGGAAGAAAACCATGTATCTCAATAACGGGATCCTCCTCTGCTCCGGGGTTCTTCTCCTGCTGGGCGACCGGGCGGAGGCCGGGCTTGTCGTCCTGGCGGGTATGCTGGCCATGGGCGTCTGCTACGGGGGCGGCATTACCATCTCCGCGTCCCTGATCCGCTCCCTGTACGGCCCGGCGCATTACGCCGCGAATTTCTCCGTCTGCAACCTCTGCGTCATTCCCGCCTCCATTCTCGGCCCCATGATCTCCGCCTATTTGCAGGACGGCTCCGGCGCCTATCTCTCCACCTTCGTGATGGTGCTGGTCATCGGCTTGGCGGCGCTGGGGCTGAACGTGTTTATCCGCAAGCCCTGAGCCGGGAGACTGCCCGCAAAAATCATTGACAAACGGCAAAAAAAGTGTATAATAAATTGGCTTGACCATCGGCCAGGCAAAATTCCTTGCTCCTGAGGATATATCAGGGGCCAAATGACCAGAAGGAGGTGCTCAAATGGCTAAGACAAGCGAAAAGTACGAGTGTATGTATATCATCAACCCCAACCTGGAGGAAGCGGATCGTACCGCCCTGGTGGAGAAGTTCCGTGCGCTTGTGGAGCAGTATGGCACAGTCGATGAGATGGAGGTTCGTGACAAGCAGAAGCTGGCTTACGAAATCAACTACATCGGCGAGGGCTATTATGTTCTCATCAAATTCACAAGCGATCCGTCGTTCCCGGCGGAGCTGGATCGTGTGCTTGGCATCACGGACGGCATTATGCGCAGCCTTATCACCCTGCGCGTGGACTGAGCGGAGGTAATCTGAGAAATGCTCAACCACATTGACCTGATGGGCCGCCTGACCCGCGACCCGGAGCTGCGCTACACCCAATCCAACACCCCTGTGGCCACGTTCACTCTGGCGGTGGATCGGGATTTTGCGGACAAGACCACCGGCCAGCGCCCCACCGATTTCATCGACTGCGTGGCCTGGCGGCAGACCGGGGAATTTGTCTCCAAGTATTTTTCCAAGGGCAGCATGGCCGCCGTTTCCGGCCGGCTGCAAATTCGGGACTGGACGGATCGGGAAGGCAACAAACGCCGCTCCGCGGAGGTCGTGGTGGACAACGTCTACTTCGGCGAGAGCAAGCGCCGGGACGGCGCTCCCCAGACCGGCGGTTATAACAACGGCGGCTACAACAACGCCGGCGGCTATAACAGGCCCGCTCCCGCGTCCTATGGAACGCCCACCGGCGGCAGCGCCTTTTCGGAGCTGGACGACGGCGACGGCGAATTACCGTTTTGACACTAATCGTCTGTTAAAATAACCATTTTAACGGGAAAAGGAGGATAGCATATGCCTTACGATAGGGATAACCGGGGCTCCAAGCCCCGCAAGCGCAGAAAGGTATGCCAGTTCTGCGTGGACAAGATGACCCATGTGGACTATAAGGATACCGCCCGCCTGCGGAAGTATCTGTCCGAGCGGGGAAAGATCCTGCCCCGCCGCACCACCGGCACCTGCGCCATGCATCAGCGCCAGCTGACCGAGGCCATCAAGCGCGCCCGGCAGATAGCTCTGCTGCCTTACGTGGCGGACTGACACCAATGAAGAAAGCCGCATCAGACCGTCTGGTTTTGATGCGGCTTCTTTGATGGAAATTTTCCTTGACACAGCTTCAAAACCGTGCTATTATATGAAACTGTTCAAAGACAGCAGGCCGCCTTCGGGCGTAAGACCCGCCGAGGACATCAGACGAATCGCTTATTACTGCATCTTTCTGTGTGTCGTTGTCTCTTTGGACAAGGACATTTTTTATTTCAGGAGGTGAAAAACCAATATGCCAAGCAAAGCCATACTTTCTGAAAAGCAGGCCATCGTGGAATCTCTGGCTCAGCGGCTCCAGGCCGCGCAGGGCGGCGTTTTGGTGGACTATCGCGGCATCAACGTGGCCCAGGACACCGAGCTTCGCCGGAATCTGCGCGCAGAGAACGTGGAGTACTCCGTCGTGAAGAACACCCTGACCCGTCTCGCCATGACCCAGGTGGGTCTGGACAGCCTGACGGATCAGCTCAACGGCACCACGTCCCTGGCCACCAGCGCGGAGGATCCTCTGGCTCCTCTCTATCAGATCACCGAATTCAGCGAAAAGATGGGCGACCTGTTCACCATCAAGGGCGTTTTCATGGAGGGCAAGGTGCTGGACGCCGCCGAGACGGCGGAGCTGTCCGGGCTGGCCTCGAAGGACGCGCTGTATTCCAAGGTGCTGGGCACCATGCTCGCTCCCATCACATCCCTGGCCGTCGTACTGGGTCAGGTACTGGAGCAGAAGGGCGGCTCCCCCGCAGAGGAAGCCCCCGCCGCCGAATAATCATTTCGGCACCCCTATTTTTTACTAACTACTTAGGAGGATTTGTTTAAAATGGCTAGCGAAAAAGTTACCGCCATGATCGAAGAGATCAAGGCTC
>JAJQHT010000275.1 GCA_021199595.1 Oscillospiraceae bacterium | reverse complement strand
AAAATCCCGCCTATGCCGCCGCCATGGATGAGGCCGCTCAGACCGGACATCCTGTTCACGTTTTGGGCCTTCTCTCCGACGGCGGGGTTCACAGCCACATCAGCCATCTGTTCGCCCTGGTAGAAATGGCGAAGCGGCGGGGCGTGAAGCAGTGCTATGTCCATGCCTTCCTGGACGGGCGGGACGTGCCGCCCGCCTCCGGCGCGGGCTATGTGCGGGCGCTGGAGGAGGAATTTTCCCGCCTGGGCTATGGCCGCCTTGCCACGGTGCAGGGCCGGTTTTGGGCCATGGACAGAGACAAGCGCTGGGAGCGGCTGGAGCGGGCCTACCGCGCCATCGTCTGCGGCGAGGGTGTCCAGAACCCGGATGGCGTTCAGGCGGTGGAAAACAGCTATGCCGCCGGTGTTACGGACGAATTTGTGGAGCCGGTGGTCTGCGACCCGGCGGGGCTTGTGTCCCCTGGGGACAGCGTGATTTTCCTGAACTTCCGGCCTGACCGGGCCAGGGAGATGACCTGGGCGCTGATGAAGCCGGATTTTGACGGGTTTCAGCGGCCAAAGGGCTTTTTCCCGCTGCACTATGTATGCACGGCCCAATATGACGAGACCATGACGGAGCTGCCCGTGGCCTTCCCGCCGGAGACCATCGAGGATACCTTTGGGGAGCTTCTCAGCCGCATGGGAAAGACGCAGCTTCGCATTGCGGAGACGGAAAAATACGCCCATGTGACCTTCTTCTTTAACGGCGGCGTGGAGCGGGAAAGTCCGGGCGAGGATAGGGTGCTGGTTCCCTCCCCCAAGGAGTTTCCCACCTATGACCTTATCCCGGAAATGAGCGCCTATGCCGTCACGGAAAAGGCGGTGGAGCGCATCGCCTCCGGAGCCTATGACGCGGTCATCATGAACCTTGCCAACTGCGACATGGTGGGCCACACCGGCGATTTGAACGCGGCTATCAAGGCCGTGGAGACGGTGGATACCTGTGTGGGCCGGGTGCAGGCGGCGGTGGAGAAAGCGGGCGGCGTTCTGCTTGTGACCGCTGACCACGGCAACGCCGACTGTATGCGTCTGCCGGACGGCACGCCCCACACCGCGCACACCACGAACCCTGTTCCGCTGATTTTGGTTGGCGGGGGAGATGTAAAGCTGAAGCCCGGCCGCCTGGCGGACATTGCGCCCACCATGCTGGCGCTGATGGGGCTTGAACAGCCGGAGAAGATGACCGGCGAGAGCCTGATTTTGAAATCCTAAGCAACCTTATAAAATTGTATGATGAAGGAGCAGCTATGAAAGACTATTTTGAGATTGAGGACGTAATGGGCCGGGAGATTCTGGATTCCCGCGGCAACCCCACCGTGGAGGTGGAGGTCACGCTGGACGACGGAACGGTGGGCCGCGCGGCGGTGCCCTCCGGAGCCTCCACCGGCGTTCACGAGGCCTGCGAGCTGCGGGACGGGGATAAGGCCCGCTATCTTGGCAAGGGCGTTCAGAACGCCGTCCAGAATGTAAACACGGAGATTGCCGAGTGCCTCCAGGGACTGAACGTGCTGGATCAGCCCTCCATCGACCGTGTGCTGATTGAGCTGGATGGCACGCCCAATAAGACCCGCCTGGGGGCCAACGCCATGCTGGGCGCAAGTCTTGCCTGTGCCCGCGCCGCGTCCAACGCCCTGGGCCTGCCCCTGTATCAGTATGTGGGCGGCTGCAATGCTAAGACATTGCCGGTTCCCATGATGAACGTCCTGAACGGCGGCGCTCACGCCACCGGCTCCAACGTGGACATCCAGGAGTTTATGATTATGCCCGTGGGGGCGGAGAGCTTCAAGGAGGCTCTGCGCTGGTGCGCGGAGGTGTTCCACACCCTGAAAAAGGTGGTGCCCGCCTCCGGCGTGGGCGACGAGGGCGGCTACGCCCCCAACCTGGACAGCGACGAGGACGCCCTCAAGGCCCTGGTGGCCGCTATCGAGAAGGCGGGCTATCGCCCCGGCGAGGATTTCATGATTGCCATCGACTGCGCCGTTTCCGACTGGTATAACAAGGAGGACGGCCTCTATCACCTGCCGAAGCGCGGCGTTACCATGTCCGCGGCGGATATGGTGGCGATGTATAAGGGCTTCTGCGAGAAATACCCCATCATCTCCATCGAGGACGGCCTGGGAGAGGACGACTGGGACGGCTGGAAGCTGCTGACCGACGAGCTGGGCAGCAAGATACAGCTCGTGGGCGACGACCTGTTCGTCACCAATGTGGAGCGCATCCAGACCGGCATCCAGAAGGGCGTTGCAAACTCCGTGCTGATAAAGCTCAACCAGATTGGCACCCTGACGGAGACCCTGGACGCCATCCAGATTGCCCACCGTGCGGGCTATACGGCGGTCATCTCCCACCGCTCCGGCGAGACGGAGGACACCACCATTGCCGACCTGACCGTGGCTGTGAACGCGGGCCAGATCAAGACCGGCGCGCCCAGCCGCACCGACCGCGTGGCGAAGTATAACCAGCTCCTCCGCATCGAGGACGAGCTGTTCGACGTCCCCCGCTACCTGGGCCGGGATGCGTTTTTCTCCATTCGGAAATAAAAATGTTCCTCTTA
>JAJQHT010000004.1 GCA_021199595.1 Oscillospiraceae bacterium | reverse complement strand
GCCCTGGACGAGGCGGCCAGTGCCAGGTATCGGAACCCCCTGGAGCTGGACAGCTACCTCCGCCGCCTGGTCTCCCCGGAAGGCCAAGGCCAGGGCGGGGATTTACAGAAGTATTATATTTTTCTGGATGAGATTCAAAAGGTATCGGAAATCCAGAATCCCTATGTGGACGATCCCGGCGCGAAAATCGGGTTTGTAGATGTGCTGCTGGGGCTGATGAAGCTGAAAAACGTTGATTTATACGTGACCGGCAGTAACTCCAAAATGCTCTCGTCAGACAATTTGACCGAGTGTCGGGGCCGGGGGGATGAGATACGGGTCAATCCCCTGACCTACAGCGAGTTTTACGCCGCCTACCCAGGGGAGAAGCGGTATGCCTGGCGGGAGTATTTCACCTACGGGGGTATGCCCCTGGTGGTGTCCATGAAAACCCACGAGGAGAAAAGCAAATACCTGAAAGACCTGTTTTCCAGAACCTACCTGTCGGATGTTTTGGAGCATAACAAGATACAAAACGACCGGGCGGTATTGGAGGATTTGCTGAACATTGTGTCCTCCTCCATCGGCTCGCTGACAAATCCGCGGAAGCTGGCCAACACCTTCCAAAGCGTGAAGCAGGTCGGCATCAGCCCCAACACGATAAGCCGTTATCTTGATTTTTTCATCGACGCGTTTATTCTCCGTAAGGCGTACCGCTACGACGTCAAGGGCCGGAAATATATGGATTCGCCGCTGAAATACTATTTCACAGACGTAGGGCTTCGCAACGCCCGGCTCAATTTCCGGCAGCAGGAGGAAAATCACATTATGGAAAATATCCTCTACAACGAGCTGACCGCCAGGGAGTTTGACGTGGATGTGGGCGTGGTGGAATCCAGCCGCAGAGACCCGGCGGGCGGCAGGAGCCGGTCTCAGCTTGAAATCGACTTTGTGGCCAACAAGGGCAGCCGCCGGTACTACATTCAGTCCGCGCTGACGGTGGCGGAGGAGGAGAAGCGGCAGCAGGAGATTAACTCCCTGGTGCGAGTGGCGGATTCCTTCAAAAAAATCGTCGTGGTCAGGGACGGCATCATGCCCTGGCACGACGACAACGGCATACTGTACATCGGCATCGAGGATTTTCTGCTGGACGAGACCGCCATGGATTTTTAAGGCGTCTCTGATGAAAAAACCAGGAGCAAGGCGCTGTATACGCCCTGCTCCTGGTTTTGTTATATCTCCCGCTTTGGATCGGCCATGATGGTTTTCTGGTCGGTATAGACCACCATGCCGGGTCTTGCGCCGTGGGGCTTTTTTACGAAACGGGCCTCCGTTACGTCCACAGGAACCCGGCCCGCCTGGGCGCCCTCGGAATAGAAGGCGGCGAGACAGGCGGCCTGATAGACGGATTCCTCGTCCGGCTGGGCGCCCTCGCAGCGGAGAATCACATGGGCGCCGTGGAGCTTCTGGACGTGGAGCCACAGGTCTGTCCGCCGGGCGGTGCGGAGGGTAAGCTCGTCGTTTTGGAGGTTATTCCGGCCCACCAGCACCTCAAAGCCCCCGCTTGTGCGGAAACGCATGGGCTGGGCGGGCTTTGGCCGCTTTTTGGGGTTTGTCCGCTGCTGGCGGAGGTACCCCGCCTGGGTCAGCTCCTCCCGAATGCCGTCCAAATCCGCCTGGCTCTGCACCCGCTCCAGCTCCGCCGCGATGGAGGCCAAATATTCCGCCTCCTGGCGGTTTTCCTCGATCAGGCCGGTCAGGTGAGCCTGGGCGGTCTTTTTCTTCGTGTATTGTTTATAATACGCCGCCGCGTTCTGCTGGGGGGACTTGCGGGCATCCAGGGGAATGGTAATCTGCGGGCAGTCCGGGTCGTAGAAATCCTCCACGGTGACGCTCTCCATCCCCGGCTTCATCTGCCAGATGTTCGCGGTGATTAAATCGCCCCGGCGCTTGTCCTCCTCCCGCCCGGCGGTGGCCTCCAGCTCCTGCAGGCGTAGGGCGAGCTTCCGTTCTGTGCGGTTTTTCGCCCCCCGCACCAGCTTTGTCATGCTCCTGGCCCGGCTTTTCAGGTGTTCTATCCTGTCCTTTTCCCCATAAAAGGCATCCAGCAGGGCCGACCAGCCGGGGTAGGCCACGCTCTCCACGGCAGGGCCGTATTGGAGGATGGGCAGGAAGGTGAAGTCCTTGGGTGCGCCGTTTTCCACCAGCATATAGGGCCGGCGCTCCAGGCCCTCCAGCCCTTCCGGAGTCTGGGGCAGGCCCCGCCATTCCATCTCCCGCCGGAGCAGGGGGGACAGGCCGGAGAATTTTCCCGGCTCCGGCCTGGGGGGCAGGTGATAAATAAGCCCCGGCAGCAGCTGGCGCAGGGGACTCATCTCTCCGTCCACTCGGCGGGCGGCGTCCAGGATGCGGCCGTCGCCGTCAATTAAAATCAGGTTGGCGTTCCGGCCCAGCAGCTCCACGGCCAGGGTCTTGTCCGTCGGCTCCCCGAACTCGTCATAGGCGGCCAGCCGGAACAGCAGCAACCCCGCACCCGCCCCCGGGGGGGTTTGACCAAGACACGCCCCCGACAGGGGCGTGGCGACCGAGGAACAGCACAACCGCGGGGGGGGGG
>JAJQHT010000192.1 GCA_021199595.1 Oscillospiraceae bacterium | reverse complement strand
GGGGGTCGGCCGCGGGTGAGGGTGCCCGCCGGGACCGGGCCGCGCAGGGAGCTGCGCGTCGCCGGAGCCAGGGAGACCACAAGCATACGCCTTTCTCCCGCCGGCAAGCGGACGCTGCCAAACGTCCAGTCCCTGTACGCAGCCATGGAGTTTTCCCGCGGTGTAACCCTCGGCGGCAGCCGCTTCAACTATCTCACCAAGATCCCCACCCTGACCGCCCATCCCACCGGCGATAAGGACGACATCGTCTGCCTCTGGCTCCGCCGCAACGAGACCTCCCTAGCCCCGAGCCTTGCCCAGCATTTGCAGGAGTATTTTAAATAAGCAATCAACATACTGCGGCGGGTCTTTTGTCCGCCAGACGTCGTTGGGCCTCCTTGACGTACTGATGTACGCCTGCGTCGGCCCGCCTAGCCCGCGAACAAAATCCCTCGCCCTGCAAAAATTATCGCCTTATTTCCTCCCCAAAGAGGCGAAATCTCACCCCGGATAGACTACAGCTCATTTTCCTGCAATACGCCAAATTTCTGTTGACACCAAATGCGGTACCACATATAATAGAAATACAGAAACGTTGAGGTTCAAATATGTCAAAGTGGGATAAACTGCTGACGCAAATATGCTCGCTGTCAAGGGAGCTTCGGTTTGACGAGCTGTGCAAGGTTTTAGAGGGATACGGCTATAAAATGTATGCCCCAAAGGGCGGCAGCAGTCATTATACCTTTAGAAAGCCGGGCTGTCAGCCCATCACCATCCCAAAACACGAGCCGATCAAGCGAGTCTATGTCGAAATGGTGAAAAACGTCGTGGAAAGTGAGGGAAAAAGCGATGAAAACTCTAAATGAATATATGTCCCTTCCCTATCGTATGGAGATTGTGAAAGACATGGACGAGGGCGGATTTGTGGCCTCCTATCCTGAGCTGCCGGGGTGCCTTACCTGCGGAGAAACAGTGGAGACAGCGGCGGCAAACGCCTTGGACGCGAAACGGGCCTGGCTGACGGCGGCCCTGGAGGATGGCATAGAAATCCAGGAGCCAGACACCCTGGAGGACTATTCCGGCCAATTCAAGCTGCGCATTCCCCGCAGCCTGCATCGCTCCCTGGCAGAACATTCCAGGAGAGAAGGCATCAGCATGAATCAATACTGCGTATACCTGCTGGCCAAAAACGATACCGCCTACACAAACTATACAACCCAATAATCCCCCGCCCCGCCCGCAGCACAGCGGGCGGGGCGCGTTCACAAAAGGTTCACAGACCCCGGGACGAAAGTTTATCTTAAATTTATAAACCCGGACTATGATGGCAGCATGGAAAATACTCAACCCGAAAAGGAGCTTTAACCGATATGAGCGAAACGCGCAAAAAGGGAAAAAAGAAATGGATTGTCATCGCCGTCGTGGTCGTGGTGCTGGCGGCGGTGTTCCTGGGCCTG
Source organism: Oscillospiraceae bacterium (assembly GCA_021199595.1). GTDB lineage: Bacteria > Bacillota > Clostridia > Oscillospirales > Oscillospiraceae > CAJOIG01. The sequence goes on along the minus strand of JAJQHT010000192.1, from coordinate 1,169 downwards.
CGAAGCTGCGCCCAAAACGTCACCAGCCAGATGTCCGCCGCTGACGTGCGAACGGCGGAGGCCGCCACCGACAGCATCGCAACGACGGTGTCCGGCTCCGGCACCCTAACGAGCCAGGACGCCGAATCAGTCACCGTGCCGGAGGGCGTGGAGATTGACACTATTTATGTCGAGGCAGGCGACCAGGTGAGCGAGGGAGACATTCTCGCCACGGTGGACACCGCCTCCGTCCTCTCCGCCATGGCGGACACCCAGGCCGACATCGACGAGCTGGATGACCAGCTCGAGGAGCTGAAGGACGAGACCATCTCCGAGAGCGTCACCGCCGGCGTCTCCGGCCGGGTGAAGAAGATATATGTGGAGGAGGGCGGCTCTGTGGCCGCCGCCATGCAGGAGAGCGGTGCGCTGATGCTCCTGTCCCTGGACGGGAAGATGGCCGTGACCCTGGCCGATGTCTCCGCCTCCCTGGGCGAGAGCGTCACCGTGACCGCTTCCGACGGGGAGACCTATGAAGGCACGGTGGCGGAGGTCACTGCCGCCGGCATCACCGTCACCCTCACGGACAACGGCCCCGCCTATGGGGACGCCGTCACCGTGACTGACGAGAACGAAGCCGAGCTTGGCTCCGGCACGCTGTATATCCACAGCGAGCTGCGCGTCACGGGCTACACCGGCACCGTGGACTCCCTCTCCGTCGCCGAGGGCGACTGGGCGGACGCGGGAACCACGCTCCTGAAGCTGACGGAGCTGGGCCATACGGCGGAATATGAAAATCTCCTGAGCCAGCGGGAGGAGCTTGCAGACCAGCTCCAGGCCCTGACGGCCCTGTATCAGAATAACGTGATTACCGCTCCCTTCGACGGGACGATACAGACCGTGGACGCGGATGCGGACGCCACCGCCACCACCTCCTCCGATTCCGGCTATGATTACAGCAGCAGCAGTACCGACATGAGCAGCATCCTCGCCGCCTATATGACTATGTCCTATGACGAGGAGGCAGACCAGACCGGCGGCATCGTCCTTCTCGCCGCAGAGGACACTGACAGCGGCACAGCGGCGGCCAGCGGCGAGACCGGAACCACGGACAGCGGCTCCGCCGATACCGGCGACGGAAGCGGCACCACCGGCACGGACACGAGCACGGATGCAGGCACGGACAGCGGCAG
>JAJQHT010000331.1 GCA_021199595.1 Oscillospiraceae bacterium | reverse complement strand
AGACCTGGCCGCGAAGGGAGAGGAACGAATCTCCTCCGAAAAGCTGGGTCAGCAGATGGGACTGACGCCGTCCCAGATACGTCAGGACTTCTCCTGCTTTGGTGAATTTGGCCAGCAGGGCTATGGCTATAACATCGATTCTCTCAGCAAGGAGATTGGACACATTCTGGGCACATACCAGGACTATTCCGCCATTCTTGTTGGCGCCGGCAACCTTGGCAGCGCGCTCATAAAGAACCTGGACTTCATCATCGAGGGATACCGTTTCCTGGGCGCCTTTGACGTGAAGCCGGAGCTTATCGGCACGGACATTGCCGGTTTTCCGGTGTATGACTATGCGACCGTCGCCGACTTCATCCGGGAAAACAAGGTGGACATCGCCATCCTGACCGTTCCCAAGGACATGGCCCAGGCCGTTACAGACAATATCACCGGGGCCGGCATCCGCGCCATCTGGAACTTCACCAACAAGGAGCTGGATGTGGGCGACTCCGGCGCGCTGGTGGAAAATATCCACTTCTCGGACAGCCTGCTCGTCCTGACCTATCACCTCTCTGAAAAGGACGAAGAGCGGAAATGAGCCAGGATCCCGATTTGGGGGGACAGTCCGCCGCCTTTGACACCATCGCGGCCATCGCCACCGGCAGCGGACTGTCCGCCATCGGCATCATACGCATCAGCGGCCCGGCGGCCCTGACTGTGGTGGACAAGGTATTCACCCCCCTGCGGGGCGCGCCGATGTCCCAGCGGCCAGACCGCCTTCTTGTGTTGGGAAACCTCGCGGCCCCAGGCGGCGCGCTGCTTGACCAGTGCCTCGCCACCATATCCCGGGGGCCGAACAGCTATACAGGGGAGGACACCGCGGAATTGCAGTGTCATGGCTCCCCCGTCGTCTTGCGCCTTGGACTTGAAAGCCTTTTTGCCGCCGGCGCGCGCCAGGCAAGGGCCGGGGAGTTCACCAGGCGGGCCTTCCTTAATCACCGCATGGATCTGACCCAGGCGGAGGCCGTGATAGACCTCATAGACGCCGAGACGGAGCAGGCCGCGGAAAACGCCGCCGCCCAGCTGGAGGGCGCCATCCGCCGCCGGACGGACGGGATATATGACAGCCTTGCCGCCATCTGCTCCCATTATCACGCCGTCATCGACTACCCGGACGAGGACATCGAACCGTTTGAGATGGAAAATTATTCCAGCACTTTGCGGGCGGCGGAGGCGGAGCTGGAGCGCCTTCTGGCCACGTTCCGCCGGGGCAGCGTCATGAAAAGCGGCGTGCCCTGCGCGATAGTGGGCCGCCCCAACGCGGGCAAATCCTCGCTCCTGAACGCCATCCTGGGCTATGACCGCGCCATCGTCACCGACATCCCCGGCACCACCCGCGACACGGTGGAGGAGCGGGCCGTCCTGGGCGGTGTGCTGCTGCGCATGGCGGATACTGCCGGCCTCCGCGAGACGGACGACCCCGTGGAGCGCCTCGGTGTGGCCCGCGCCCGCCAGGCGGCGGAGGGGGCCGGTCTCGTCCTGGCCGTGTTCGACGGCTCAGCCCCGCAGACGGCGGAGGATAAGGCCGTCCTGGAAACGGCGGAAAACGCGCCGCACGCCGTCCTTCTGTGCAACAAATCCGACCTGCCGCAGCGCTGGTCGCCGCCGGGGGCCATCCCCATCAGCGCCAAGACCGGCACCGGCCTGGACGCCCTGGAGAAGGCCGTGGCCGCCCTGTTCCCGCCGGAGACCGCCGTCCCCGCCGGGGAGATACTCACAAATCCCCGCCAGGCGGACGCCGTGACCCGCGCGCTCGACTATATCCGCGCCGCCCGGCAGACCCTGGAAACCGGCTTCCCCCCCGACGCCGTCCTGACCGAAACCGAAGGCGCCCTCTCCGCCCTGGCCGAACTAACCGGCCGCTCCGTCCGCGAGGACGTAACCAACGGCATCTTCTCCCGCTTCTGCGTGGGGAAGTGAGGGGCTGGAGGATAGAACGGAAGAAAGAAAAGAGACCAGACATGAAATGTGAAGCCGAAAAAATAGATTTTTCTCGCTGCCTGAAGGAATTTGCCGCAACCCTGGGGGATTTTATCGCGACGAACGATGAATGGACGATTCGCGGATTTATAGATATTTTCCAAAACATCTATGCAGTTTCGTCCGATACAAAGGTCATATCGAAAATCCTGGAGCTTCATCTGTTTCCGCATTTTCTGTCGTTCGCGGAGAAAATCGGATACGACCTGGAGCTTGCATCCTGCCAGAACTGGTACCCGGACTTGACGTTTGTTTCCAAGAAGAACCCGAAGATAAAATTTGCGGTTGACCTGAAAACGACCTATCGGGACAAGAATAATCCTGATTTTTGCAACGGCTTTACACTTGGCTCCCATGGAACCTATTTCAGCGAACGGGACGGCGCAAAAAATATTCAATATCCATATAACCATTACAGCGGACACTTCTGCCTCGGAATTATATATACGAGAGCCGATGTAGGCAAAAACGAGGAAACGCGTATTTATTCCATAGATGAGGTTGAAAACATCCCGGCTGTGATAAAGGATTTTGTGTTCTTTGCGGAAGAAAAATGGAGGATTGCAAGCGACAAACCCGGCAGCGGCAATACAGCCAATATAG
>JAJQHT010000321.1 GCA_021199595.1 Oscillospiraceae bacterium | reverse complement strand
GGTACCCCAGGGTGTCCGCCCCGATGAGGCGGTCCGTCTCCTCCACCGTATGATGGCAGGCCACCAGATTCTCCCGCGAGTCGATGTCCGTGCCGTAGTAGCAGGGATTTAAGAAGGGCGGCGCGGATATCCGCATATGCACCTCTTTGGCCCCCGCCTCCCGCAGCAGACCCACAATGCGGGCGCTGGTGGTACCCCGGACGATGGAGTCGTCGATAACCACCAGCCGCTTGCCCCGCACCACGCTGGACACAGGGTTCAGCTTAATTTTCACCAGATCCTCCCTGGCGGTCTGGCCGGGAGAGATGAAGGTGCGGCCTATGTAGCGGTTTTTGATAAAGCCAACCCCGTAGGGGATGCCGGAGGCTCTGGCGTAGCCCAGGGCCGCGTCCAGCCCGGAATCCGGTACGCCAATGACCACGTCCGCCTCCACAGGATGACGCAGAGCCAGCCGCTGACCTGCCCGAATCCGAGCCTCGTGGACACACACGCCGTCCACCACGGAATCGGAGCGGGCAAAGTAGATATGCTCAAATATGCAGGTGGTTTTCGGGGCCTTGCCGCAGTGATCCCGTATGCTTTGCACCCCGTCTTTGGTAAAGACCAGTATCTCCCCCGGCTCCAGATCCCGGATATACTGGGCCTGAACCGCTTCCAGGGCGCAGGTCTCCGAGGCCACCACATAGGCCCCGTCCTCCCGCACACCGTAGCACAGGGGGCGGAAGCCATGCTCATCCCGCACAGCCAGCAGCTTGGACGGGGACATGATAACCAGAGAATAGGCTCCCTTGAGCTGGTACATGGCCTGGTTCACCGCCTGCTCGATGGAGGGAGCGGTGAGCCGCTCCTTGGTTATCACATAGGAAATGACCTCCGTATCGCTGGAGGTATGGAAGATGGAGCCTTGCAGCTCCAGGGTCCGGCGCAGCTCGGCAGAGTTCACAAGATTTCCGTTGTGGGACAGGGCCATACGGCCCTTGATGTGGTTCACCACAATAGGCTGGCAGTTTTCCCGCCCGTTGCCGCCGGTAGTGCCATAGCGGACATGGCCCACGGCCATGTTCCCCTCCGGCAGGGATTCCAGTACGGAACGGCTGAACACCTCGCTGACAAGGCCCACGTCCTTATAAAAGCTGAAAAGCCCGTCGTCGTTTATTACAATGCCGCAGCTCTCCTGCCCTCGGTGCTGAAGGGCGAAAAGCCCATAGTAGGCGGAGGCGGCCACATTGGTTCGGCCAGGGGCAAAAATGCCCCAGACCCCACATTCTTCATGTATATTGCTCATCTATCTCCTATTTATAAATCTGCCTCAGCCCAGGATGCGGCGGAGCATTTCCGTGTAGGCGTCCTCCACATTCCCCAGATCCCGGCGGAAACGGTCTTTGTCCAGCTTCTCGTGGGTGGTGCTGTCCCAGAAGCGGCAGGTGTCCGGGCTGATTTCGTCCGCCAGGACGATTTGGCCGTCCGCCGTCTTTCCAAACTCCAGCTTAAAGTCCACCAGGTCTACGTTCACCCCGGCGAAGAACGCCTTCAGCACGTCGTTTATTTTGAAAGCCATGGTCTTGATAAGGTCTATCTCCTCCCGCGTGGCCAGCTTCAGGGCCAGGACGTGATATTCGTTGATAAGCGGGTCGCCCAGATCGTCGTTTTTATAAGAAAACTCAATGGTGGGCGCGTCGAACACAATGCCCTCCTCCACGCCGTAGCGCTTGGCGAAGGAACCGGCGGAGATGTTGCGGATGATGACCTCCAGGGGCACGATGGAAACCTTTTTCACGGCGGTCTCCCGGTCGTTCAGCTCCTCCACAAAATGGGTGGGAACCCCTTCCTTTTCCAGGAGTTGCATAAGATAGTTTGTCACACGGTTGTTGATAGAGCCTTTCCCGGCGATCTGGCCCTTTTTCAGGCCGTTGAAGGCGGTGGCGTCGTCCTTATAGGACACGATGACCACCTGGGGATTCTCGGTGGCGTAGACCTTCTTGGCCTTGCCCTCGTAAAGCTGTTCCGTTTTCGTCATGGTTGCGTCCTCCATATCTTTTGTTTAGTTATTTTAGTTATTATTATATTTTGCCTCGATGGCGGCGTTCTTTTCCAGCACGCGGGCCGTTTCTTCCGCCCGCGTCTGTTCCAGCGCTGCCGCAAGGGTCTCGTCAGACAGGGCCAGTATCTCCATAGACAGCAAGGCGGCGTTGACCGCGCCGTCAATGGCAACAGTGGCCACAGGTATGCCGGAGGGCATCTGCACTGTTGAAAGCAGGGCATCAACGCCGTCAAGGACGGTGGATTTCAGGGGTATTCCAATGATGGGAAGCGTAGTGTTGGCAGCCAAGGCCCCAGCCAAATGGGCGGCCTTGCCCGCGGCGGCAATGATAACGCCAATGCCCGCCTCCCTGGCCCCCTGGGCGAAGGCGCGGGCCTCCTCCGGGGTGCGATGGGCAGAGAAAATATGCATCTCAAAGGGTACCTGATAGCGGCGCAGGGTGTCCGCCGCCTTCTCTACCACAGGCAGGTCGCTGTCGCTGCCCATAACAATCGCTACTTTTTTCATAAATTCCCTCTCTCCTGACTTTCCAAATGTTTTAAGATTTTAGGAAAAGGCAGCCCTATCCCGCATATGAATAGAGCTGCCC
>JAJQHT010000188.1 GCA_021199595.1 Oscillospiraceae bacterium | reverse complement strand
GCCATGTTCGTCATGGGCTGCGACCCCATCTCTCTCGGCATCCTGAAAACCCCGGCGGAGCAGGGGGTGGACGTGGCCGTGGGGGAGGGGCAGAGCCTGGGCTTGCCCCTTGGGTTCGGCGGGCCGTACCTGGGCTTTATGGCCACCACGAAAAAATATATGCGCCGCCTCCCTGGCCGTATCGTGGGCCAGACTGTGGACAGCGCCGGGGAGCGCTGCTTTGTTCTGTCCCTCCAGGCGAGAGAGCAGCACATCCGCCGGGAGAAGGCCAGCAGCAATATCTGCTCCAACGAGGCCCTGTGCGCCCTGACCGCCGCCGTGTATCTTTCCGCCATGGGGCCGGAGGGGCTGGCGGAGGCCGCCCGGCAGTCCATGGCGAAGGCCCATTATCTGGCGGACACCCTCACCGCCATCGACGGGATAGAGCTTGTATATCCCGGCCCCTTCTACCAGGAATTTGTCACCACCGCCCCCCGGCGGGAGGAGATATTGTCCGCCCTGGAGGCCCAGGGGATTTTGGGCGGTCTGCCTGTGCCGGAGGGCATATTGTGGTGCGCCACGGAAAAGGTCAGCCGCCAGACCCTTGACCGGGCCGCCGCCATCGTCAGGGAGGTGCTGTCGAAATGAAGCTGATATTTGAAAAAAGCGTCCCGGGCCGCCGGTGCGACATTCTGGGCAAGTGTGATGTGGACTATGTCTCCGTGCCGGAGGGCTTCGCGCGGCAGATGCCCCTCGCCCTGCCGGAGGTCAGCGAGGTGGATCTTTCCCGCCACTATACGGCCCTGAACCAGCAGGTACATGGGGTAAACTGCGGGTTTTACCCCCTTGGCTCCTGTACCATGAAATATAACCCCCGCATCGACGAGGACATGGCCGCCCTGGAGGGCTTCACCGGCATACACCCCCTGGCCCCGGAGAGCGCGGTGCAGGGCTGCCGGGAGGTGCTGGACACCGCGTCCCGCTATCTCTGCGAAATATCCGGCATGGACGCCATGACCTTCCAGCCCGCCGCCGGGGCCCACGGGGAGTTTACCGGCGTGCTGCTCATAAAGCAGTACCACGACAGCCGGGGTGACACGGGGCGCAGGAAAATCATCATTCCCGACTCCGCCCATGGCACCAACCCCGCCACCGCCGCCATGTGCGGCTATCAGGTGGTGAACGTCCCCTCCGCCCCGGACGGGTGCGTGGACATCGAGGCCCTGAAGGCCGTGCTGGGGGAGGACACCGCCGGGCTTATGCTCACGAACCCCAACACCGTGGGCCTTTTTGACGAGAATATTTTGGAGATCACCCGCTTGGTGCATCAGGCCGGGGGCCTGTGCTACTACGACGGAGCCAACCTGAACGCGGTCATGGGTGTGGTACGTCCCGGGGATATGGGCTTCGACTGCATCCACATGAATCTGCACAAGACCTTTGCCACCCCCCACGGCGGCGGCGGGCCGGGCGCGGGTGCTGTGGGCTGCAAGGCGTTTCTGGCGGAATTTCTGCCCCGCTCCGCCCTGGCGGAGGAGCCGGGCCATATCCAGGTGCGCTCCTTCCAGGGGAACTTCCTGGTTGTTGTCCGGGCGCTGACCTATCTTATGAGCCTGGGCCGGGAGGGCATCCCGGAGGCGGCCCAAAACGCGGTGCTGAACGCGAACTATCTCATGGAGAAAATAAAGGGCACCTTCCAGCCCGCCTATGACCGGGTGTGTATGCACGAGTTCGTGCTGGATCTGGGGCCGTATAAAAAGGCCACCGGCGTCTCCGCCCTGGACGTGGCAAAATCCCTCATCGACTACGGAATGCACCCGCCCACCATGTACTTCCCCCTGATCGTCCACGAGGCCCTGATGCTGGAGCCGACAGAGACGGAAAGCAAGGAGACCCTGGACTGGGCGGCGGAGATATTCCGCCAGCTCTACGACCTGGGGCACAAAGACCCCGACTATATGCGCGCCGCGCCCCATCACGCCCAGATTGGCCGCCCGGATGAGGTGCGGGCCTCCCGAAGCCCCGTCCTCCGCTGGGAAGAGGCATGACGGAGCGGCTGTATCTATATGAGGGGGTTGGGTTCGACCCCCACTACAACCTGGCGGTGGAGCAGCAGCTTTTGGAGACGGTTCAGCCGGGGGAGTGTATTTTATATCTCTGGCAGAACCAGAACACGGTGGTCATTGGCCGGAACCAGAACGCCTGGAAGGAGTGCCGGGTATCCCGCCTGGAATCGGAGGGCGGGACGCTGGCCCGCCGTCTCTCCGGGGGTGGCGCGGTGTTTCACGATTTGGGAAACCTGAACTTCACCTTTCTGCTCCCCACGGCGGACTATGACCTGAGAAGGCAGACGGCGGTCATTCTGACCGCCTGCCAAAGCCTGGGCGTCCCGGCGGTTCTGTCGGGCCGGAACGACCTGACGGCGGAGGGGAAGAAATTTTCCGGCAGCGCCTTTTATCACAACCGGGGCCGCTCCTATCACCACGGTACCCTGCTGGTGCAGGTGGATATGGAAAAGTTGGGCCGCTATTTGAATCCCTCCTCTGCCAAGCTGGAGGCCAAAGGGGTGGATTCCGTCCGGGCCAGGGTGGTGAATCTGGCGGATATACAGCCGGACATCACGATTCCCGCTCTGAAGGAGGCCCTGACCCTGGCCTTCGGG
>JAJQHT010000220.1 GCA_021199595.1 Oscillospiraceae bacterium | reverse complement strand
GCTCTTTTTTCTCAGCCTGCTGTCTGCGAATTTTTTGCGCTTTGGGCTTGACACCTGTTAGCAGGTTTGCTACTACTTATACTGAACCGTACTTGACCGCGTTGTATGAAATCCTGCGCTGTTATGACAAAAGCTCCTGATAGCATTGATCAAAGATTTGTAGAAATTCATTCAGTTCATCCTGCGTCGTTAGGTGGCTGAGGCTGATTCGCCAGGAGGACAGGGCAGTTTGGCGATTGCGGCTGACAGCATAGACTGCCTTGGAGACAGTTCCCTCCACAGAGCAGGCCGATTTGACGGAAACACATACGCCGCGTCGATCCAACGCCCTCTGGAATGCCGCACCCTTGATGCCCTGAACACTGAGATTGAGGATGTGCGGGACGGCGTTTGCCGGACTGTTGATAGATACTGCCGGATTTTGTGCCAGTGCATCTCTGAGCCGATGGTTCAGCTCCTGCACATAGCGCACTCGCTTTTCCTGCTGGGTCAAAGCCAGAGAGAGCGCTGTCTCCGTGGACACTGCCAGAGCCAAAGTCGGCGTTCCGCTGCGATAAACAGTTGTGCTGGTTCCTCCATGGATCTGCGGCTCGATGACCAAATCCTTCCTTTTCAGCAGCAGACCGCTGCCGTTTAGTCCGTAAAATTTATGAGGCGCAATGCTTATAGCGTCCACGCCGTCTGTCACCAGCGCCGTTTTTCCAACAGCCTGCGTAGCGTCCACATGGAAGCGGCAGTTGGGAAAATTCTTCAGCATTTGAGCAATCTCACAAATCGGCTGCACCGTGCCTAGCTCGCTGTCTACCGCGCAGACCGATACCAGAACAGTATCCTGCCGCAGAAGCTCCCGAAGCTGTTCCAGATCCACGGTGCCGTCCCGGTTGATCCTGACAAGGTCGATCTCACAGCCCTGCCACTGGAGCGCGGACAGCGTGCCGCTGACGGAGGAATGCTCCAGGGCGGTGGAGATAATGTGCTGCCCTTGGAGCCGCGATGCCTGTACGATTCCCTTGATGGCCAGATTGTTGGACTCGCTGGCCCCGGAGGTGTAGATAATCTCAGCGGGGTCAACATCCAGCAGAGCGGCGATGTGAGCCGTGGCCCGATTCATCTCGTCTAGGGCTTCCCGTCCGGCTGTATGCGTGGAATTTGGGTTTCCGATATAACGCTGTTCCGTTTGAATGAATGCATCCAAAACGGCAGGATCCGCCGGCGTGTTGGCGGAATAGTCCAGATAAATCACATCATACCTCCGCTATCCCTCAAAGTGTCAGCCATGGCCGGAGCGTTCGTTCTCTGCGAACCTGTTCCAAAGGAAGGTCGAGCAGAAGCATCGTTTCCTCTCCGGCGGCTTTAAAAATCAGCGAGCCATCCGGCCCCGCGGCCAGAGACTGACCTGTAAAGCTCATGGCATTCTCTTGCCCCACCCGGTTACACATTGCGGCGAACACAGTGCTTTGGAAGGCCTGTACCCGTATCTCCCACTCGAACAGCTCCAGTGGTTCTCCTTCTATGTTGGCGGTGGGAATGATAACCAGCTCCGCTCCCTGCTTTGCACAGTTTCGGATGCTGTCAGGCATATGCCGGTCAAAGCATATCACTATGCCAACCCTCCCGAAAGGAAGCCGATAGACCGGGAACCCGCCATAGGAGGGCGTGTAATAATCCTGCTCATAGAAATACCTGGACTGAGTAATATGAACCATTTTGGAAACGCCCAGGATTTCCCCGTTTGAGTCAATCATCACGGAAGCGTCATAGAGCTGCCCGCCCTGCTGCAAATACAGATTGGGGCAGGCGCAGATACGGAACGTCCGGCAGGCGTTCCGAATGGCGGTCAGCTCCGGCCCGTCCAGAGTCATGGCCCAGCAATCCGCAGACCGCTTTTCATATTGAGGGAAGAATGGCGATAGCTGAAGCTCCGGGAAAAAGATAAGATCTGCCCCGGCCTTTCCCGCCAATTCTATATAGTGCAGCGATTTATGCAGGTTTTCCTCTATACTGCTTCCCATCTGCATCTGAGCCATAGCCAACTTCACAGTGTTTCTTCCTTTTTCCTTTTTGAGTTCATCCCGCCTTCTAGGCGGTGACGGTAATCGTGTTTTTCAGCATTCCCATCCAGCAGGAATAGGTATAGGCTCCTTCCTCTTCAGGGGTAAATGTAATCGTCACCTCTCCGGCGCTCAGCGTGACCTGCTGATCAAAGGCAGCGAGAATGATCTCCTTGTTGCAGCCGTTCAGTGCGCTTTCCTCCACCTCAATTGTCCACACCACAGGAATACCGGCAACGACCTGAATGTCGTCGTAGCCGTTTGCGTGGAGCGTGGTGGTGACATACTGCGTATCGCCGTCCACCACGGCCTCGATCACATCGCCGCTGCCGGAGGAAGTACCCGGCAGGGTGAACCCGGTCAGCACCAGGTTATTCTGTACCGTGAACACACCCATCAGTACCAGCAGGGCAGCTCCGGCCTGGAGCATCCGCCGCCGCCATTTCATCTTGAGAAGTCCTGCCGCTGTACCGCACAGGAGTACCAGAGGAATGGTGCCCAGGCAAAAGAAGAACATGGAGGCTGCTCCGGCGACCAGGCTGCCGCTGGCAATGGCATAAAGCTGCATGGACTGGAGAGGGCCGCAGGGCATCAGACCGTTTACAAGTCCGATTG
>JAJQHT010000183.1 GCA_021199595.1 Oscillospiraceae bacterium | reverse complement strand
AGATTATGGAGGTCTCCGACCGGGTCACGGTACTGCGCAAGGGGAAATACGTGGGAACCATCAACACCAAAGCCACCTCCAAGGAGGAGCTGTCCCGCATGATGGTGGGCCGCCCCGTTCAGCTTGTGGTGGAAAAAGGCCCCGCCCAGCCCAAGGAGCCGATTCTGACGCTGGAAAACTTTTCCGTTCCCTCTCATCTGCACAAGGGGGACGCGGTAAAGGACGTGTCCTTCACCGTCCACGCAGGGGAGATCGTCTGCGTCGCCGGTATCGACGGCAACGGCCAGACGGAGTTTGTCCAGGCCCTGACCGGGCTGGAGCGTTCCTCCGGCGGGACAATCACCCTCTGCGGTCAGGACGTGACCCACGCCTCCATCCGCAGCCGCAGCCAGACCGGCATGAGCCACATCCCGGAGGACAGGCACAAGCACGGTCTGGTGCTGGATTATACCCTGGAGCAGAATCTTGTGCTGCAAAAATACTATGAGCCGAGATTCCAGAACCACGGCTTCATCCGCTTTGACGAGGTTCGCGCTTATGCCGAGCAGCTCATCGAGCAATATGACGTCCGCTCCGGCCAGGGGCCTGTTACCATTGCCCGGAGTATGTCCGGCGGCAACCAGCAGAAGGCCATTGTGGCCCGGGAGATCGACCGGGATCTGCCGCTCATCGTGGCCGTTCAGCCCACCCGTGGCCTGGACGTGGGAGCCATAGAGTATATCCACAGCCAGCTTGTGGCCCAGCGGGACGCGGGGAAGGCTGTGCTGCTGGTGTCCCTGGAGCTGGACGAGGTGATGAACCTCTCCGACCGCATCCTGGTCATGTATGAGGGGGAGATTGTAGGCGAGCTTGACCCCAAAACCACCACCGTGGAGGAGCTGGGTCTTTATATGGCCGGCGCCAAGCGGCAGAACAGGAAGGAGGAGAGCGCATGAAAAAGGACGGAAAGCTGGCCGCCTTCTGGCGGAAGGACGCCACCCGCACGGTCATGGCATCCCTGATCTCCATTCTGATCGGCCTGGTCGTGGGGGCGGTGGTTATTCTTATCACCGGCCTGACAAGCGAGAGCCTTTCCCTGAAAAGCGCCTGGGAGGGCATACAGCTCATGGTGCTGGGCCTGTTCAGCACCGGGCGGGAGGCCGGAGCCCTGACCTTCGGCTTCAATGGCACCAACATCGGCAATATGCTGTTCCGGGCCACGCCCCTGATCCTCACGGGCCTTTCCGTGGCGGTGGCGTTTAAGACGGGCCTGTTTAACATCGGCGCGCCGGGCCAGTATCTGGCCGGTACGGCGGCCACCCTGTTCATCGCCCTGGAGATTCCCTCCTCCGTGGTGCCGCCCTGGATCATCTGGATCTTGGCCTTTCTGGGGGGCATGGCGGCGGGTGCCGTCTGGGGGGCGATCCCCGGTATTCTGAAGGCGTTTTTGAACATCAACGAGGTGCTGGCCTGTATCATGACCAACTGGATCGCGGCCAACGTGGTAACATGGGTCTTTGACGTCAGCAACCTGAAAAACGTGGTGGAAAACACCAAGACCGGCTATATCTATAAGACCACCTATAATAACGTCCAAACACCCAAGATGGGGCTGGACAAGCTGTTTCCCGGCTCCCAGGTGAACGGCGGCATTATCGTCGCCATCGTTTTAGCCATTCTGGTGTATATCATCCTGACGAAGACCACCTTCGGCTATGAGCTGAAGGCCTGCGGCGCGAACCGCTATGCGGCGAAATACGCGGGCATCAAGGACAAGCGTAGCATCGTCTTGTCTATGGCCATCGCCGGGGCGCTGGCTGCCGCCGCCGGGTCGCTGTATTATCTCTCCGGCAACACGGAGTTTTACTGGTCAACCTATCAGTCCCTGCCGGACGCCGGCTTTACTGGCATCCCGGTGGCGCTGTTGGCGGCAAACAACCCCATCGGCGTTATATTCACCGCTCTGTTCATGTCCATGCTGGACATTGCGGGCCTGCAGCTTACGAACCTGACGGCCTATAACGAATACATCACCGACGTTATCATCGCCGTGATTGTGTATCTGTCCGCCTTCTCCCTGGTCATCAAGATGTGGATAAGCGGCAGGAAAAAGCGGGCCGTCGCCACGACGGATGCTCCTGCGGAGCCAGAAGCTCTCGGCGAGGAGACAGAACCCGCCCCGGAGCAGACAGCGGAGGCTGCGGCGCAAACAGATGCGGCGGAAGAGGCCGGAAAGGAGGCCAGCGAGCAATGAGTTTTCTAATTCGTCAGACCCTGATTTATGCCGTTCCCCTGATGATCGTGGCCCTGGCCGGTGTGTTCGCCGAGCGGAGCGGTATCATTAACCTGGCGCTGGAGGGCATTATGATCTTCGGCGCGTTCGTGGGTGTGCTGTTCGTGCGCGTCATGCAGCAGGCCGGTGTGTTCGACGTGGCCAAGGAGATGAGCAACTACCTGGCCCTCCAGGGCTTCATGTGCCTGACCATGCTGGTGGCCGCCCTGCTGGGCGCGGTGTTCTCGCTGCTGCTGGCCTTTGCCGCCATCAATCTGAAGGCGGATCAGACCATCGGCGGCACGGCCCTGAACCTGCTGGCCCCGGCCCTGGTGCTGTTTCTCATCCGCATTATCGCGAACCAGAACACCCTGCAAATGGCCAGCGGCGACGCGGCGAGCTGGTTCATGATTAAAA
>JAJQHT010000102.1 GCA_021199595.1 Oscillospiraceae bacterium | reverse complement strand
CGGGCCGCCACCTGGAACCGGCGGGCCGTCCGCGTTGGCCGGTGGGCGATGACCGTGAAGGAAAGCCCCCCGTCAATGCGGCGCAGAGCCGCCAATATGCCCCGGAGGGTATTGTCGTCCCCGGCGTTTTCCAGTCCATAGGCCCCGGATATGACCACGCCCTGCCGGGCGTTTTTCTTTTTTCGCAGTGGTTCCTTCATCCAACGCTCCCTCTTGAGAAAGTCTCGGGTTTGTTATACAATATATGAAAACCTGTACTCACAGGCGCCAAGCGGCAGGGCCGCTTTTCAAAATAATCACAGGACAGTTCAGTCTATTATACATGAAAACACAGGAAGGGACAAGATGACCAGGATTTATTTGATTCGCCATGCCGAGGCCGAGGGCAATCTCTATCGCCGCGCCCAGGGGCAGTATGACGCGAACGTCACCCAGCTGGGCCGAAAGCAGATTGCGGCCCTGGCAGAGCGGTTCCGGGACGAACCAATCGACGCGCTGTGGGCTAGCGACCTGAACCGGGCCGTCTCCACGGCCAGCGCCATCACAAAATATCACCCGGAGCTTACCGTCCACGTCAGCCCCGCGCTGCGGGAGGTCTGCATGGGCGTATGGGAGGACGCGCCTTGGGGCGCGCTGGAGCGGGATTATCCCGAGCAGATGACCCTTTTTGCCACGGATACCGCCCGATGGCACGTCCCCGGCAGCGAGGCATTCAGCGAGGTGCCGCTCCGGCTGGAACGGTCGCTGCTGGGCCTTGCGGCCACCTATCCCAACAAGACGATAGCCGTGGTGAGCCACGGCCTCGCCATGCGCGCCCTGTTCTGCAAAATCCTGGGCGTTCCCTCGGCGGAAATCTCCAAAATCCCCTATGGGGACAACACCGCCGTCTCCCTGCTGACGGCGGAGAACGGGAAGCTGGGCTTGGAATTTTATAACGACGTCTCCCATCTGCCTGAGGAGCTGAGCACCTTCGCCCGTCAGTCCTGGTGGCGGTCAAAGGGTATCGGCAAGGAGGACACGCTCCTGGAGCCGATGGATCCCCGGAAGGAGGGGGACGAGTATTCCCGCTGCTATGCCCAGACCTGGCGGGCCAGCCACGGGAATCTGAACGGCTATACCCCGTCGCTGTATCTCCATCTCGCCATCCAGCACGTCCGGCAGGATCCGGCCTGCCTGACCAGGCTGACCGTGAAGGGCCAGCCCGCCGGGCTGATTGAACTTGACCCCCTCCGGGGCGTGGAGGAGGAAGCCGGGTGGATAAGCCTTTTGTATGTGGAGCCGGAATACCGCGGAATGCGGCTGGGCGTCCAGCTCATCGGCCACGCGGTTAGCCATTTCCGCCGCCAGGGCCGGAAGCATCTGCGCCTTCATGTGTCTCAGACGAACGAGACGGCCATCGGCTTTTATGCCGCCTGCGGCTTTCAGCAGATTGGCGTCACGGACGGGGTCGGCGGGCCGCTGTATCTCATGGACATGGACATCGCCCAAAAGCCCTGGACACTGCCAGGAGCGGGCCGCTGCTTATGACCACGCCCCCGGTGGTGCAGCATCTGACCGTGGCCCCCGGGCGGCGGATTATCGCCGTTTCGGACATCCACGGGAACCTGCCCTATCTGAAGGGGCTGCTGAAAAAATGCGCCTTTTCCAAAAGCGACGTACTCGTTATCGTGGGGGATTTGCTGGAAAAAGGCCCCGACCCTCTGGGAACAATGCGGTGGGTCATGGCCCTGAGCCGGGAATATGAGGTGCACACCCTCTGCGGCAACTGCGATTTCTGGCACAATTTCTGCGACCTGCCGGACGACCCGGACATGGACGCCTTTTATATCCGCTATCTGCTGGGCCGGAACAAGGGCTGGGGAGACGGCGTCATTGCCCAGATGCTCCGGGAGCTTGGCATAGCCGTCGGCCCGGATATGGATTTGAAGGCCGCCAAGCGGGCGGTGGCGGCAGGCTTTCCGGCAGAGCTGGATTTTATGCGCCGTATGCCGCACATCCTGGAAACGGAGGACTATATCTTTGTCCATGGGGGCTATGTGCCGGAGCGGGGCGCCTTCGCCTGCATGAAGCTGGACGCATACCGCACGGTGGCAAAGCCCCATCGGAAGTGGACAATCGTAGGCCATTGGCCGCTGGTGCTGTACCATGAGACCATCACCGACGCCCGGCCCATTATCGACCGCGACCTGCGCCTCGTCAGCATAGACGGGGGCTGCGTTGTGAAGGACGACGGCCAGCTCAACGCCTTTTTCCTGCCGGACATGACCTGGACGTCCTATGACGCCTTTCCCGTGGCCCACGCCGCCGAGAGCCAGCGGGAGAGCGAGAACCATTTTTATATCCGTCACGGGGACAACGCCGTGGAGCTTCTTGCCTGGGGCCGGGAGTTTTGCCGCTGCCGCCACATCCGCACCGGTTATGAGATGGATGTGCTGACGTGCAACATCCTCTCCCGGGAGGGCAGCCGCGCCTGGGTGAACGACTGCACGGACTACCGCCTGCCCCTGGAGGCGGGGGATGAAATCTCCATCGTCCGTACCACCACACGGGGCTATCAATGCAAGCGAAACGGCATCTCCGGCTGGTACGACGGGCCGATTGAATCATAAAAGGAAGAACCCTTCTCATGCAGAAAAACCGTTTTCAGGAGCAGTCTTTGCTCAAGATATTTC
>JAJQHT010000242.1 GCA_021199595.1 Oscillospiraceae bacterium | reverse complement strand
CAGCCAGTCAAACTCCGGCGTTGCTCCGTATAGGCGCCGGCGGATGATATATTCATAGACAGCGTCGGGCAAAAGCTCCCTCCCCTGCCGCTGAGGCAGAAGCTCCCGTATATCCGTGGAAGCAGCCTCGACCGGCTCTCCCGCCAACACATATATCGTGGCTCCATATTTCTCATGGAGAAGGCGCGCCTTTTTTTCCACCGCGCCGGAGGTGTCCATTTCACGGGCGAAAACCGCGATGGAGGCGAGGGCCATCACCTCCTCCGGCTCATGCCACTGGTCGATGGTCAGAAGCATATCCGTTCCCACAAGGAACACCAGCTCCGCCTCCGGGTAAAGAGCCTTAAGCTGCCAAAGGGTATCGGCTGTATAGCTTTTCCCCGCCCGTTCCAACTCGATATCCAGGGTCTCCCCGCCGGGGATCTCCGCCGCCGCCAGCGTGGTCATGGCAAGCCGGTCAGAGGCAGCGGGGCTGCCCGCAGCCAGCTCCTTATGAGGAGGGATGGCCGCCGGTATAAAAAACACCCTGTCCGGCTCCAAGGCCGCGGCGGCGATATTGGCTGAGCGCACATGACCCAGATGGGGAGGATTGAAACTGCCACCATAAATCAAAATACGCATCTTTTATCCCTTTGGCAAGATAATTTTAGCCCCATTATCCCGTTTTTTATACAGGACAAACACATTTCCGATAACCTGCACACCTTCGGCCTGACAAGCCTGACACAGAGCGGCCTGGGCTTCCGCCGCTGTCAGCATAGACGCCTCCTGGACACGCCCCTTCACCAGCTCACGCGCCGCCAGCGCGTCTCTGGCCTCGGCAATAACAGGCTCGGTCACGCCGGCCTTTCCCACATAGAGGATGGCTTCCTCCTTCTGGGCCAGAGAACGAAGATAGGCCCGCTGCTTACCTGAGAGCATAATATTTTTCCAACTCCTCCCGAAACGCCGCCAGAGCCTTAGCTCGGTGCGAGATTGTATTTTTCAGCTCCTGGCCAAGAGCCGCAAAGGACTGCTCATAACCCTCCGGCGCAAAGACCGGATCATAGCCGAAGCCACCGTCCCCCTGGGGCGCTGATAATATATGGCCGGGACATTCCCCTCTGGCCCGCAAAACATCTCCGTTAGGAAATACGCAGCAGATGCAGCTGACAAATTTAGCACGGCGATTCTCCGTACCCTCCAGCTTTTGAAGAAGATATTCATATTTCTGCTGGTCCGTCCATTCCTTGCCGCCGCCAAAGCGGGCGGAATGAACGCCGGGTTCGCCGTTCAGCGCCTCCACACACAGGCCGGAATCGTCTGCCACGGCTGGGAAGCGGGTATACTGGCAGACCGTGGAAGCTTTCAGGAAAGCGTTCTCCTCAAAGGTTTCGCCGGTTTCATTGACCTCAAAGTCCACCCCAGCCACAAGCTGAGGAACCAGGCCGATGGACAGCGGTTCCAGAATTTCCTTAAACTCACGAACCTTCCCCATGTTGTTCGTAGCAAGAATAAATGTCACTGCACCATGGCCTCCGCAAATTCTCTTGCGTCAAAGGGGCGCAGATCATCAGCCCCCTCGCCTACACCCACCAACTTCACCGGCACGCCCAGACGGCTCGCGATCGAGAACACCACGCCGCCCTTCGCCGTGCCGTCCAGCTTGGTCAGTACAATGCCGGTAACGCCGGCGGCCTTGGCAAACTGCTCGGCCTGAATAAGCCCATTTTGTCCCGTTGTGGCGTCCAGCACAAGAAGTATCTCCCTGTCCGCCTCCGGCAGCTCCCGGCTCAGAACCTTGGTAATCTTGGTCAGCTCGTTCATGAGGTTCTGCTTGTTGTGAAGCCTCCCGGCGGTGTCCACAATCATGATGTCTGTGCCTCTGGCTTTGACCGCGTTGCAGCCGTCAAACACCACAGCACCAGGGTCGCCCCCCTCGCCATGACGGACAATCTCCGCACCGGTGCGCTTGGCCCAGATGCCTAGCTGCTCCGAGGCGGCGGCCCGGAAGGTATCCGCCGCGCACAGAAGGACTTTTTTTCCGTCCTGCACATAGCGTTTCGCCAGCTTGCCAATGGTGGTGGTTTTTCCCACACCGTTTACGCCGACCATTAAAATTACGGAGGGCTTTGTGTTCAGCGTAAGCTCTGGCGGGCCTGCCTTTTCCATCAGCTCTGTCAGGATGTCTATCAGCTTCTGGCGCACCTGGTCGCCCTTCAGACCCTTTTGCTGGCGCAGGGCTTCCACTGCCTGCTCCGCCGTCTCGACCCCGGCATCCGCCAGGATAAGCTTTTCCTCCAGCTCGTCCAGAAAATCCTCGTCCACCCCGGAAAAGGCGGAAAACAGCCCGGACAGAAAGCCCTTTTTCTTGTCGCTAAATAGTGCCATGTGATTACTCCTTTTTATGCCTCCGCGGTCTTTTGCGCTTCCGCAAGGTCAAGCTCTATGACCCGGCTGACGCCCTTTTCCTGCATAGTCACGCCAAACAGCACGTCCGCCTGCTCCATAGTGCCCCGGCGGTGTGTGATTACAATAAACTGTGTCTTATTCAGCCGGTGCAGATAGCTTGCGAAGCGGATGACATTTTCTTCATCCAGCGCCGCCTCAATCTCATCCATGACGCAGAAAGGCGTGGGCTTCAGCTTCAAAATAGAAAAATACAGCGCGATAGCCACGAAGGATTTTTCCCCG
>JAJQHT010000160.1 GCA_021199595.1 Oscillospiraceae bacterium | reverse complement strand
TGTGGG
Source organism: Oscillospiraceae bacterium (assembly GCA_021199595.1). Taxonomy (GTDB): domain Bacteria; phylum Bacillota; class Clostridia; order Oscillospirales; family Oscillospiraceae; genus CAJOIG01. The sequence goes on along the minus strand of JAJQHT010000160.1, from coordinate 2,679 downwards.
GATGATTTCCAGGTCAAGCTCCTCCAACAGCGCGGTCTTGCATTGGATTTTGCCAACCATTTTGGCGCGGGTGAAGTTGACGGGCAGGTTGCTGTCCTTGCCGGGGTTCCAGACGGATTTGTCAATGCCGTTCACAATGCCGGTCACATCCCCGCGGAAGTCCAAGACCCCGTCCAGCCCCTCTCCATATTCCGGGGTGCATATCTCCCGGGCGTAGGAGGGGCTGACGGTGTTCACCCGGTCGGCCATGATGCAGCCGGCTTTCAGGAAATCCGCCATGCCAAACCGTTCCATCAGGCCAAAGCTGCCCTCCGGCACGGCCAGATAGTCCTGGACAAAATCAAAGTTGCACAGGCCCTGATAGGCAATGTTGTGGATGGTGAGCAGCGTTTTTGTTCCCGCCAGGGGGGAATTATAATACTGGGTTTTCAGCAGGAAGGGGAGCATTCCCGTGTGCCAGTCGTTGCAGTGGATAATGTCCGGGATAAAATCCAGCTGGGGCAGAGCCTCCAGCACGGCGCGGGTGAAGAAGGCGTATTGCTCGCCCTCCCGGTCGTGGAGATAGATACTGTCGCCAAAATATTCCTCGTTTTCAATGAGCCAGATGCAGATCTTTCCCAGCATCAGCCGATTCACGCCGACGAACTTGGTGCGCCAGCCCATATGTACATCGAAGCTGAAAAGATACTGCACCTGGTCGCCGTATTTTTCCTTGATGACCCGGTGGTAGGGGATTATGACCCGTGCGTCAAAGCCCAGCTTTTTCAAATATTTTGGCAGCGTGCCGACCACGTCCGCCAGCCCGCCGGTCTTTGCCAGGGGGCTGCATTCTGCGGCGGCGAAAAGAATTTTTGGGGGATGGTCAAGCCCTTTTTCATGGGTCAGGGCAGTGATTTGCTCTTTCATGGCGGTGACGGTCATGATTTTTGAACCTCCTCAAATTGAAAGTGCCGGGCGATTGAGACGGCGCGTCCATGCCTGAAGACCCCGCCATTCTCCTGGAGAGGAGATATATACTCGGCAGTCAAAAACACTTATGATATTATAATAATACATCACAGAGCGTTTTTCAATAATTGACAGAGGAGGAAAGTTGCGTTAATATTAAAATGTTAGGCTTCGGGCATCTCACAGCGGGAAAATATCGGCGGCGGAGACCTCATAGGCTACGCGCTGATAGCTCTGGCCGTCGATAACCTTGGTGTACGGCCTGCTTTGCAGCCGCCCCTGGACAGACAGCTGTGTTCCCACGGAGACCAGCGCCGTCTGCCGCGCCTGCTGTCCCCAGGCGATGACGGGGATATAATCGCTGCGGTGATACCGCCGGCCTACGGCCAGAATAACATCGCATATCTCCCGGCCCATCGGCGTCACCCGCACGGTGGGCGCCTTGCAGACCGTTCCCAGAAGGGAAATATGATTTTCATCATAGCTGTCGTTTTCGGGGCGTATCTCCCTTGCGAGAATCGGCAGCACCAGCCGGTTGCCGGAGCCGCTCTTGTTGTTGAAGGAACGAAGCTCCCCGGTAATGCGTATCTGCCCGGCCGGGAACGGTGCGTTCTCCGGGAGCATGGACTGACGCACAACGATGTTCAGCGTGTCCGCCGTGCCGCTGAGACGGCGTGTTTCCAGGGGGAAGGTGAAAAACCGTATGCCCCGGCTCTCATGGGAATATTCCGGGAGGGCCAGCGCTCTGCCGCACAGCTCCGCCCGGTTGGTGACGTAAACCTCATCCATTGCCGCACCTCACATTGTTTATATCGGATAACCAAGTCTATGAGGCCGGCGGTGGCGTATATGACAAAATCTCAGCCCCGGCTGGGGGCATGGGGATAAAAAATATTGTAATAAACACCGGGCCGTCGCCCGGGATAGGAGGAACCTTATTATGGACGTATCCGAAATTTTGAAGCACTGCGACCATACGCTGCTGCGTCAGACCGCTACAGGGGACGAGATTATGACCCTCTGCGACGAGGGTATGCGCTACAATGTTGCAAGTGTGTGCATCCCGCCCTGCCATGTGGCCGGAGCCAGCCGTTATGTGAAGGGCAAGCTGCCCATCTGCACGGTCATTGGCTTCCCCAATGGCTACAGCACATCCCGTGCCAAGGCGTTTGAGGCACAGGAGGCCATACAAAACGGCGCCAGCGAAATTGACATGGTAGCGAACCTTGCCATGATCAAGGACGCCTGCTGGGACGACGTGCTCCAGGACATCAAGACAGTCCGGGATTTCACCCAGGGGCATATTCTGAAAGTCATCATCGAGACCTGCCTTTTGACCGAGGACGAAAAGCGCATCATGTGCGCCGTGGTGTCTGCCTCCGGCGCGGATTATATCAAGACCTCCACCGGCTTTTCCAGCGGCGGCGCTACCCGGGAGGATGTGCAGCTGCTGCGCGCCTGCTGCGACAGCCGCGTGAAGGTGAAGGCCGCCGGCGGCATCGCCACTATTCAGGATGCGGAGGACTTCATTGCTCTGGGAGCCGACCGCCTGGGTACCAGCCGCCTCGTGAAGCTGGCCATTGAGATGGAAAAGGCCGGAAGCGCTTCACCCGCCGAGAAAGACGCGGCTCCGCAGGAGCCGGGCCAGGGCGCAGCCGGGAACGCTTAATATAAGCCAGTAAAGGCTGTAGCGCAGGCACACCTGACCATAGAGATTCAGCCGCATATGGG
>JAJQHT010000197.1 GCA_021199595.1 Oscillospiraceae bacterium | reverse complement strand
CCCCAGGCAGCCCAGAAATCCATGTTATCGAGGATTTCTCTGAGACAGTACGGGCGGCGGCGCAGGAGGCGTCTCCCGGGGACACTGTGCTGTTGTCTCCGGCCTGCACATCCTATGACCACTTTAAAAATTTTGAGGAGCGCGGCAATGCGTTCCGGCAAATCATCATGGAAATGGAGTGACGCAATTCTATGGATCTGATAGAACTGACAAAGCAGCTGTGCAGCCTTCCTGGTCCCTCTGGCTTTGAGGAGGCGGTGTTTGACTGGGCTGCGGAATATTTGCGACCCATCGCCGACGAGATACATACAGATTCCTTGGGTAATCTTCTGGCGATAAAGCGCTGCGGCCAGCCGGATGCAAAGCTTGTTATGCTGGACGCACATCTTGACGAGATAGGCTTTATCGTCACTGGCGCACAGGATGGCTTTCTGACTTTCGATATGCTGGGTGGGGTTGACCACCGTATGCTCCCGGCGCGGGAGGTGCGGGTGCTCTCCGACCCGTCCCTTTTTGGAGTGATTGATACCATGCCGCCTCATCTGCTTGAAGCGGATGAGGCAGGAAAAACCATCCCGGCGGACAAGCTGTTTATCGACGTGGGCCTAACTCAGGAAGAGGCATTGAAAGCCGCCCCGCCGGGGACGCCTATAGTATATGCCAGCGGCTGCGATGAGATTTGCGCCGGTCAGCTTTGCGGCAAGGCGCTGGATGACCGGGCCTGCGCTGCCATTATCATCAAGGCTTTTGAGACTTTGGCGAATAAGCCGCTGAACGTAGACCTGGGCTGTCAGCTCAGTACCCAGGAGGAGGTCGGCCGCCGCGGAGCCGCTGTAGGGGTTTGGAACGCCGCCCCGGACATTGCCCTGGTGGTAGACGTCACCCACGCCAAAACGCCGGACGGCAAGGAAGCCCTCACAGAGGGCCGGAAGGGTGCGGCCATCGGCGTCGGGCCAAATCTGAATCGAGCCGTTACCCGCGTTCTGTTCCGCATCGCGGAGGAGCATGGTATTACCCATCAGACAGAGCCGCTGCCAGGTGACAGCGGCACAAACGCCGCAGCCATCCAAATCTCCCGTCAGGGAGTTGCTACGGGCCTTGTATCTCTGCCGCTGAAATATATGCACACGCCGGTTGAGACCGTATGGACCGAGGACATGACCGCAATCGAGAAGCTTCTGATAGCTTATGTGGAAGAGGTGGAGGTGTGATGATGCTGGACACGATGGAAACGCTGTGTTGCCTGGATGGAGTATCCGGCAGTGAGGACGAGGTGCGCGACTATATCCTGGAACGCGCCATGCCCTTTGCAGATGAGATACGCACCGACCCCATGGGGAATCTGATGATTTTCAAAAAAGGCGCGGCAGTACCCAGTCGGCGGGTTATGCTCTGCGCTCATATGGATGAAGTTGGCCTGATGGTGACGGGCATCACGGATGAGGGGTATCTTCACTTTGATGCCTGCGGCGGCATAGACCGGCGGGTGCTGATAGGAAAGCGTGTGTTCGTTGGAGCTATGCGGACAATGGGCGTTGTCGGTTCCAAGGCCATACACCTGACCACAGCGGAGCAGCGCAAGACGCTTCCGAAGCTTTCCGATATGTATATAGACATTGGCGCGCCGGACAAAACGGCGGCGGAGGCCCTTGTAAGCCTTGGGGACACTGTGGCCTTTGACGATGCGGTCATACGCTTCGGAGACGGCTTTATTAAGGCCAAGGCCATAGACGACCGGGTGGGCTGCGCCACTATGCTGGAGCTGATAGAGAGCCAGCTTCCCTGCGACTGCTGGTTTGCCTTCACCGTGCAGGAGGAGGTAGGCTGCCGCGGCGCGATGATTGCGGCCCGGAGCATTGAGCCGGAAACCGCACTCATTTTGGAGGCCACCACGGCGGCGGATATTCCAGGCGTAGAGGGTGCAGCCCGCGTATGCTGCCTGGGCCAGGGCGTCGTCATCCCCTTTATGGACAAGGGAACGATATACGACAAGACTCTGTATGCCACATTGGGCCGTCTGGCGGAGGAAAACAACATTCCCTGGCAGACTAAGACCCGCATAGCCGGGGGCACGGATGCCGGCGCCGTTCAGCGCAGCGGCAGAGGGGTGCAGGTGGCGGCTCTCTCTGTGCCTGTGCGAAACATTCACTCCTCTGCCAGCGTCGCGAAAATCAGCGAGTGCGAGGATCAATATAGGCTGGCGCGTCTGTTTTTGCAGGAGATGGCAAAATAATCGTCATTTTTTGGTCTCTGTGCCCATAAGCTGTCTATAAAAGGGGGTGGCTTATGGGGGCGAAAAGATGGCCCCGGCGGGCAGCCATGGGGCAGAGGAGCTTTTTCCGCTCTGCAAGGCGGACACTGCTTGTGCTGTTGGCGGGATTTGTGATCGTCGTCATTGTCATAGGAAGCCTTATCTTTCGCAATCTGGTGACAGAGCTTTCTGTTACTGCTGCAAATGACGCGGTGGTTGCTGCCATCAACGCCATTGTGAAGGAAGTTATGGCGGATGACAGCTTTGATGCGGACAGCCTCGTTGTGTTGGAACGAGATTCCAGCGGCGGCGTGACTGCCGTTACTGCAAACGTGGCCGCAATCAACACCCTCGCGGCGGAGGTGCTGACCCGCGCGGAGGAACAGACCTCCCAGGATGTCATTACCGTTTCCATCCCTTTGGGGAATCTTGCAGGC
>JAJQHT010000090.1 GCA_021199595.1 Oscillospiraceae bacterium | reverse complement strand
CTGGGAAGCGGGAATAAAGATACGCACGCCCTTCTGGTTGATGACCACGCCACCCTTGTTCTCCTCGGACACGCGGCCCTCCAGAACGGTGCCTTCCTCCATAGCGGTCTGCACGTCGCGCCAGTTCCGCTCCGCATCCAAACGGCGCTTGGACAGCTTGACGGTGCCCTCCACATCGTTGACTTGCACAACGATAGCCTGGATCTCATCGCCAACTTTTACCAGGTCGTTAATGTCTACGCCCGACTGGTCGTTGGTAAATTCAGACGCGGGTATGTACCCGGAATTCTTTGTGGGCAGGTCAATAGAAATCTCCGTCGCGCTGACGCCGGCTACAACGCCGGTGACCGTGTCGCCGTTATGAATGGTCTTGATAGACTCCTCCAGCATCTGGTCGAAGGTCATCTCTCCCCCGTTGGCGGGTGCTTCTTCAGCGGCGGGCGCAGCCTCCTCCGCAGGAGCGGCCTCTGCGGAGGTTTCCTCCACAGCAGGAGCTTCCTCCACGGCGGGCGCAGCCTCTTCCACAGCCGTATTCTCCTCCACAGCTGCGTCTTCTCCCACGACAGGCTCGTCCTTTATGATCTCAGACTCGTTCATTTTGCTTACTACCTCCTTAATGATCCACGAGGGTGTTGAGGCCCCGGCGGTGATCCCCACCGTCTCGAAGCCGGACAGCGCGTCCAACCCCAACTCGTCCGCATTCTGCACGAACAGAACTGTTTCACAGTGCTGCCTGCAAATCTCTGCAAGATGGACGCTGTTTGCGCTGTGGAGACCCCCTACGACTATCATGGCGTTACATTCGCCGGAAAGCCGCCTAGCCTCATTTTGACGTAAACTCGTGGCTTCGCATATTGTATCAAAGAACTGGGCTTTTGTATAGACTTTTTTTAAAGAATTAATATTTTGTTCACTGTTTTCTTTGTTGGAGGTCGTCTGAAAAACCACTGTCATATCAGTATCTTGGGGCAGAGAGACCTCCGCCGCCCACTGATGGAACGCCTCCAGCGTAGGTACGACCACCGCGCCCTCGCACCAGCCGGTGATGCCCTGCACCTCCGGGTGGGACGGTTCGCCGAATATTACCACCTGGCGGCCCTGTGCGCTGGCCTGCGCCACGATTTTATGGATACGGGCTACCTTGGGGCAGGTGGCGTCGATGACCCGACATTCCTTTTTCTCCAGCAGCTCTCTCTCCCGCCGGGACACCCCATGGGAGCGCAGCACCACCGGCACGCCTGCCGGCACCTCCTCCACGCTTTGGGCCACCCGCAGACCGGCCTGCCCCAGGCGGGCCACCTCCGCGCCGTTGTGGATAAGCTCTCCCAGGCTCCACGCAGGCCCATCAGCCAGAGCCTTTTCCGTCATGGTCACCGCCCGGCTGACGCCAAAGCAGAACCCGGCGCTTTTCGCAAGGCGCAGCTCCATTACTTTTCCTCCAGGTCGAAGCGCTCCCGAATCAGGCCGCAGACGTACTCGATGCTCTCCTCCAGGGTGAAATCCGTAGTATCCGCCAGAACCGCGTCCTCCGCCGCCCGCAGGGGCGCGGCGGCCCGGTTCGCGTCCTGCGCGTCCCGCTGGAGCATATCGTCCATGACCTGCTGGAGGGTGCAGTCCTCCCCCTTTTGCAAAAGCTCGGCCAGACGGCGCTTCGCCCGGGCCTCGGCGGAGGCGGTCAGGAAAATCTTCAGGCCCGCATCCGGCAGCACCACGGTGCCGATGTCCCGGCCGTCCATGACCACGCTGCTGGTTTTCGCCATGTCCCGCTGCATATCCAGCAGAAAGGCCCGCACCGCCGGAACGGCGGAAACGGCGGAGGCGTACATGGATATTTCCGGCTGGCGGATGGCAGCGGAAACGTCCTCTCCGTTCAAAAACATCCGCTGCGTCCCGTCCGGCCCGTAATCCATACGGATGGACAGCTCCGGCAGCAGAGCCGTCACAGCTTCCGCCTCCGCCCGGTCTATCCCCGCGCGCTGCGCGGCCAGGCCTACGGTGCGGTAAATGGCTCCCGTGTCCACATAGATGAAGCCAAACCGCGCGGCGGCAGCCTTGGCAATGGTACTCTTTCCCGCTCCGGCAGGGCCGTCGATGGCCACGGAGCAATAGGCGCTGTTCATAGCTGACCTCCCTATCTCGTTATCGTCGCGGCCCTTCCGGCACAGCGGCCGGTGGCCCAGGCAATTTGTAAATTATAGCCGCCGGTATAGCCGTCCACATCCAGAAGCTCTCCGGCAAAATACAGGCCCGGCACCAGCTTGGAGGCCATGGTGCGGGGATCTACTTCCTTAACGCTGACGCCTCCGGCGGTGACGATGGCCTCCGCAATGGGACGCGGCCCGGTGATTGGTATTTCCAGTGACTTGAACAGCTGCACAAGCCTCCGCCGCTGCTCCCGTGTGACAGAATGCACCTTCGTGTCCCCCGGTATGCCGGAAAGCTCCACCAGCACGGGAATCAGCGACCGGGGGGCCAGCTCGTCCAGGGCGTTGGCAAAGTCCCGGTTTCGGTATTTTTCAAAGTCCCGCAGGATACGGCTGTCCAGCTTTTCCTCATCCAGCGCCGGTTTCAGGTCGATGGACAGGCGGTATTCCCGCGTCCCCCAGCGGCGCATATGAGCGCTGGCCGACAAAACGAGCGGCCCGGTGACGCCGAAGTGGGCAAAAAGCATCTCTCCCTGCTCGTGATAGAC
>JAJQHT010000327.1:10701-17348 GCA_021199595.1 Oscillospiraceae bacterium | reverse complement strand
CAGTCAGTCAGATAGAGATTAATGAGCGTCTGATATGGAATCCCGGAGGAAGTGGAAAGCTCCTTAAAATATTCTATCGTGCTTACATCAATATTGATTGTAATCGGCTTTTTGAGCCGGTTGGTATATGGATTTTTACGAGGATTCAGTTCCTCGATGTTGTATTCTTCCCGCATGATTATCCCCTCCATTTCCATTCACGGTAGGTTTGTTTTTCTCGTGTAGTTGCTTCTCTTGCCGAGATGATTCGGATGACATTGTTATTATCCCTGTAGCAGTGACTGACGATACAGATTTTTTCCAGCTCGGATAAGCCGATAATCAAAAATCTTTCCTCACCTTCAGAATGCTCCGGGTCATCAAATAAGATTGCATTATTGTCATAGAAAACTGTTTGCGCCACTTCAAATGATATTCCATGTTTTTTCTTGTTGATTCTATTTTTATTTTCGTCCCATTCAAACCTTATATAATCCATATATTATAAATATCATATATTTATGAATTTGTCAACCCCCATACACAGCCAGCACGGCGCCGGGGTAGTAGTGGGAGAGGATCTCCTGATATGTCCAGCCCTGGGCGGCGTAGACCTTGGCGCCGTATTGGCTCATGCCTACGCCGTGGCCGCTGCCGGCGACGGTGAAGACAAATTTCTCCCCGTCCCAGGAGAGGGAGAAATCGGTGCTGCGCAGTCCCAGGCAGGCGCGTACATAAGTGCCGGTCAGCGCCTCGCCCCCGATGACGATGGCTGCCACCCGTCCGGCGCTGTCCAGGGTCGTCTCGCCTATCCATTCGGAGGGGTCATCCCCCGCGTCCGCGAGGCCCAGGGCCTCCGCCAGCTCCTCCGGAGAAAAGGCGGCGGTGGTGATTAGCCCCGGCACGTCGGCGGAGCTTTCCGGGCTTGCCACGCTGACAAGATAGGGCAGGGCCGACCAGACCGCCCCGCTGCTCTCCGTGGAGCCGGCGGAGCTTGCGTGGAACACCGCCTGGATGGCTTCGCCCTCATAGGTCAGATATTCCCCGTCCGTGGCTGCAACAGCCTCCGTGACGGCCTGCCAGTATAGGTCATAGTCCTCGCCCCAGGCGTCGCGCAGGGCCTGCTCGTCCGAATAGGCAAGGCAGCAGGCGCTGTCCGTGCAGACATCGGCCTCCTGATGGCGGGTGCAGGCCAGCACATAGGTGCGGGCGGCTACGGCCTGGGCCTTTAACGCCTCCGCGCCGAAGGAGGCGGGCATCTCTCCGGCGACGGCGTGGGGCAGATATTCCTCCATGGTCGTGACGACCGGCCCGTCGTCCGTCAGGACGGTCAGGACGGTCTCGCTGTCCACCGCCCCGGCCTCCGATGGGGCGAAGGCCCAGAACACCAGCGTCAGGACGGCGAATACTGCCGCCCAGCGCAGAAAACGCGCGATAATCGTCATATGCAATCCCTCGTACATCGCTTGACGGGGATTTTTAACAGGTATATAATGACTGTCAAATCCACGCCGGGCGGTAAAATGATGATTCATTCTATGGCCTCGCGGCGGGGGATATGACAGGGCGAACAGATTTATAAAGACCCGTTTTGCCGCAATATCCAGCCAAGCGGCATTTCCCAAAACCGGGGGATGCCGCCGCTGTATATCATACATTATATAATACACGCATAATGGAAAGGGAGAATGTCATTATGTCAGGAAAAGGAGATGAGCAGAGTGGCCGGTAGGAAAAAGCTGGTGATAGAGCCTGCGTGGTGCAAGGGATGCGGCATCTGCGTGGCCTTTTGCCCCAAGAGCGCGTTGGAGATTGTGGGGGAAAAGGTGCGTCTGAAGGAAGACGGCGGCTGCATTATGTGCGGCCTGTGCGAGATGCGCTGCCCGGATTACGCCATCTATCTTGAAAATCTTGAGGAATGAGCGGCAGGCCGCCGGAAAAAGGAGCTGAGACTATGGCAAAGAAGAAAGTTGTTTTGATGCAGGGCAACGAGGCCTGCGTTGAGGGCGCGATTGCCGCCGGGATGCGGTTTTACGCCGGCTATCCCATCACCCCGTCCACGGAGATCGCGGAGCAGTGCGCCGTGCGTCTGCCGCAGGTGGGCGGAAAATTCATCCAGATGGAGGACGAGCTTGCCTCTATCGCCGCTGTGCTGGGCGCCAGCGCCGCCGGGGTCAAGGCCATGACCGCCACCTCCGGGCCGGGCTTCTCCCTCAAGCAGGAGAACATCGGCTATGGAGCCATGGCGGAAATTCCCTGCGTGGTGGTGGACGTGCAGCGCTCTGGCCCCTCTACGGGCCTTCCCACCAGCCCCTCCCAGGGGGATTATATGCAGGCCCGCTGGGGCACCCACGGAGACCACCCGGTCATCGCCATATCCCCCGCCACGGTGCGGGAGGTATATGACCTTATCATCCGGGCCTTCAATCTGTCGGAGAAATACCGCACGCCGGTCATTTTCCTGATGGATGAGATTGTGGGCCATATGCGGGAGGGCGTGGAGCTGCCGAACCCCAACGACCTTATCATCAACAAGCGGAAGATGTCCTATCACGACGGGGCCAACAAACAGTGCTACGCCGTGCCGGAGGGGGAATACGTCCCCGCCATGAAGCCCTTCGGCCAGGGAGAGCGGTATAACATCACGGGCCTTGCCCATGACGAGTCCGGATTCCCCACGAACGACAACGCGGTGGCCGGGGCGCTGTATACACGCCTGATGGAGAAAATCGACCACAACCTTGACGACATCGTCCGGGTGCAGGAATATATGCTGGAGGACGCGGAGACCGCCATCGTCTGCTTCGGCGGCACGACGCGGGCGGTGATGACCGCCGTGCAGGAGGCCCGCGCCGCCGGGATGAAGGTCGGTATGTTCCGCCCCATTACCGTGTGGCCCTTCCCAGAGCAGAAGCTGCGCTCCCATCTGAGCCGGCTGAAAAAGCTGCTGGTGGTGGAGCATAACTACGGGCAGATGGTGCTGGAGGTGCAGCGGGCTGTGGCCGGACAGACGCCGGTGGAATTTCTGGGCCAGGTCAACGGCACGGTCATTCCCCCCGCGGCCATTTTGGAAAAGCTGAAGGAAATGGAGGGCTGAGGATATGCCTAGCGAGCTGATACATCAATTTATGCGCATCGACCACCTGCCCCACATCTGGTGCGCGGGCTGCGGAAACGGCATCATCATGCGGGATGTGGCGGTGGCCATCAAGGAACTGATGGAGGATCCGGAGGTTCGCCTGAACCGGGAGAAGGTCGTCATCGTCTCCGGCATCGGCTGCTCCAGCCGCGCGGCGGGGTATATGGACTTCAACTCCATCCACACTACCCATGGCCGGGCCATCGCCTTCGCCACGGGCATCAAATTCGCAAACCCTGAGCTGGAGGTCATCGTCCTGACCGGGGACGGGGACTGCTCCGCCATCGGCGGCAACCACCTGATCCACGCTGCCCGGCGGAATCTGGGCCTCACGGTGGTCACATTCAATAACGACATCTACGGCATGACCGGCGGTCAGTATTCGCCTACCACGCCTACCGGAGACAAGGCTACCACCGCCCCCTATGGAAATGTTGACCGCCCCTTCGACATCGCAAAGCTTGCAGCGGGCGCGGGCGCGTCCTATACGGCCAGAGGCTCCGCCTATCATGTGCGGGAGACCATCGACCTGATAAAGCAGGGCATCAAGCACAAGGGCTTCTCCCTGATAGACGTGTACTCCGTCTGCCCGACCTATTATGGCCGGAAGAACAAAAAGGGAGACGCGGTGGAAATGCTTCAGTGGCAGAAGGAGCATATGGCCCCCGCCGTCCGCTATTACTCCATGAGCGAGGAGGATCGCAAGGGCAAGCTGCTGGTGGGCGCGCTGACCCACAACAACTACCCCGAATATACCGAGGAATACGAAAAAATGGTGCAGCGCTGCCAGGCCGATATGAAGGCCAAGGCCCACAAGTGAGGTGACAGCCATGAGTGCGAGATATGAAATGCGTTTTACCGGCTCCGGCGGTCAGGGCGTTATCCTGGCCAGCGTGATATTGGCGGAGGCCGCCGTGGTGGCCGGACACCAGGCGGTGCAGAGCCAGGCCTACGGCCCGGAGGCCCGCGGCGGTCTCTGCAAGGCGGAGACCATTTTGAGCCGGGAGCAGATTTGGTTTTCCAAGGTGATACAGCCTAGCTTTCTGCTGGCGCTGACCCAGGCGTCCCTGGATAAATTCGCCCAGGACATCGCCCCCGGCGCGGTGGTCATGGCGGACAGCTCTCTGACCGTGCCGGACTGCCTCGACCCGGAGCAGGTGCTTTCCGTCCCCATTCTGGAGACCGCCCGCAAAAAGGTTGGCAAGGTTATGACCGCGAACATTGTGGCCGTGGGCGCCATCAACGCCGCCCTGGGCCTGTTCGACCAGGAATCTCTGCGGGAGGGCGTGCGCCGCCATATCCCCGCCGGGACGGAGGAGCTGAACTGGAAGGCTCTGGAGGAGGGCGCGAAGCTGATAACCCCGGAGCAGGCGGAGAAATTCCGCCAGACCCTTGAATAAGGAGGAGCTGCCATTGAGTGAACGTATCCGTTGCAGGGAGCTTTTATCGAAGGTAATGACGGCGGAGGACGCCGCGAACCTTATCCAGGACGGCATGACCGTTGCCGCGAGCGGGTTTTCCCCCTCCGGCAACCCCAAGGCCGTGCCGCTGGCTCTGGCCGAGCAGGTGCGCTCCGGGAAACGGCGCGTGCGGGTGAATCTTCTCACCGGCGCGTCCACCGGGGATGAGCTGGACTGCGTCTGGGGCGAGGAGGAAATTATCGCCCGGCGCATCCCCTATGTTAACAGCGCCCAGTACCGCCGGGTGGTCAACGGCGGCGGCCGGGAATCGACGGCCTATATGGACCAGCATCTCGGCATGATGGCCCAGAACACCCGCTATGGCTTTTATGGGGACATAGACGTGGCCATCGTGGAGGCCGTGGCCATCACGGAGGAGGGCCATATCATCCCCTCCACCGGCCTGGGCTGCGTGCAGACCTTTGTGAACCTGGCAAAGCAGGTGATTGTGGAGGTCAGCCTGATTCAGCCGGAGGGGCTGGAGGGCTTCCATGACATATACAATGTTTCCGACCCGCCGAACCGCCAGCCCATCCCGCTGACCGCGGTGGGCCAGCGCATTGGCGTGCCCTATGTGACCTGCCCGCAGGAGAAAATTGCCGCCGTGGTATACAGCGACGTGGTGGAAAAGCCCCGTTCCCTGGCCCCGGCGGACGAGACCAGCCAGAGGATAGCGGACAATATCGTGGCCTTTTTAAAGGCGGAAAAGGCTGCCGGACGCCTGTCCGCCGGAACGGTGCCGCTCCAGTCCGGGGTCGGCTCCGTGGCGAACGCGGTGCTGCTGGGCCTGAAGGGGGCCGGGTTTGAGCATCTGACCTTCTATTCTGAGGTCATCCAGGACGGCATCATCGACCTGATAGACGCCGGGTGCGCGGATATGGCCTCCGGCACCTCCCTGAGTATGTCCGACGCGGGTATGCGGCATATGCTGGGGAATATCGAGGCGTACCGGGACAAAATCATCCTGCGGGAGTCGGAAATATCCAACGGCGCGGAGACCATCCGCCGCCTGGGCGTCATTGCCATGAACACCGCCGTGGAGGCGGATATTTACGGCAACGTCAACTCCTCCCAGATGAACGGCACCACGATTTATAACGGCATCGGCGGCTCCGGGGACTATGCCCGAAACGCCTCCGTCACCATTTTCATGACCAGCTCCACGGCCAAGGGCGGGCGCATTTCCAGCATTGTCCCCATGGTCAGCCATGTGGATCACACGGAGCATGACGTGGACGTTATCGTCACCGAGCAGGGCTATGCCGACCTGCGGGGCCTCTGCCCCAAGGAGCGGGCCGCGCTCATCATTGAAAACTGCGCCCACCCGGACTACCGGCCCCAGCTTCGCCGTTATTTCAGCGAAGCCTGCGCCGCCACCGGCAACGCCCAGACCCCGCATATGCTGGATAAATGCTTTTCCTTCCATCAGCGCTTCCGGGAGACCGGGACAATGCTGGAGGAGTGCTGATTTTTGCTGAAGACTGGTTTGAATAAAGGAGACTGAACAATATGGAAACATTTGCAAGCCTGATGGAGATGATGATGGTGATTTGCTTCGGCATCTCCTGGCCGCTGAACATCATCAAGGCGTGGAAGGCCCGGACGGCCAAGAGCACCAGCCTGCCGTTTTATCTGCTGATTTGGGCCGGGTATATCTTCGCTATCATCGGCAAGGTCGCCCTGATTGTCTATAACGCCCCGCAGCCCTGGTATGAGACCGTGCGGTGGTATGTGATGTTCTTCTATGTGCTGAACACCCTCATGGTTTCCGGCGGCATCGTCATCTACTTCCGCAACCGCGCCCTGGATAAAAAGGCGGAAGACCAGACCTAACCGTTCTTGACGTTCAGCGGGGATGGGTATATAATCCTAATAAGAATTTGCAATTAGGATGGAGTCGTCTATGCAGAACGAAGCGTATAAGCTGACGGGTGCGGCTGTGGTCGCCAGCGCCATGGGGTTCATGCTCCGGTGGCTTCAAAATTTAAACATTCTGGACGAGGAGACGGGCCTGGCGGAAAAGTCCCCCATCAGCGCCGTGGTGGTGCTGTATCTCATCATTGCGGTGG
>JAJQHT010000327.1:0-10691 GCA_021199595.1 Oscillospiraceae bacterium | reverse complement strand
GTGGTGGCCCTGGCGGGATATGCCATCTATCTCCGGCGCGGTAGCACCCCCGCGGAGGAGGGCATTCCGGCCGCCCGTTCGCCGTTATATACGGCGGCGCTGTATGCGATAGCGGCGCTGCTGGCCCTCTCCGGCGTGATACAAATATTCCATGTGGGAGACAGCCTTTGGCCGGGGATGTATCGGCTGGGCGGCGCGGCGACCGTGGTGGGAGCCGTGGGCCTGCTGCTTCTGGCCGGCGGAAACAGAGACGGAGAAAAGGGCCAGTGGCGCTGCCGCGTTGGTGCTGTGCTGATGATTCTGTTCGGGGGCATATGGCTCATCTCTGCCTATAAGGACGCGGCCACCGACCCGGTTCTCTGGCGCTTTGCCCCTGAGATACTGGCCATAAGCGCCGTGCTGATGGCGTTTTACTATATGGCGGGATATTATTTCGATTCCCCCCGCCCTGTGTATACCCTGTTTTTCTGCGAGCTGGGCGCGTTTCTCGGCGTCATGTCCGCCATTGACGATATGCCCATGGCGGAGGCGCTCCGCTTTGCGGCGGTGGCGCTGCTCCTGTTCCTGTGGGGCTTTGTGATTGCGGGAAATTTCCCCAAAAAGGAGACTCCTCTCCAATCGGATGAGGAAATCTGACCCGCCGGGCGGAAAATCTGTGTAATTTTTTTAAATTTACTATTGCATTTTCCGCCGGACTGTGCTAATATACTAGGGCGCAATGACCGGGTGTGGCGAAGTTTGGTATCGCGCCTGAATGGGGTTCAGGAGGCCGCTGGTTCAAGTCCAGTCACTCGGACCATAACATGATAATCCGAACCCATTATCCAAGAGGGTAATGGGTTCGGATTTTTCATGGCGCCGTGCCGGGCTGGGGCGCTTCGCCGGGGGCGCCGGAAGCAAAAAACAAGCCCTGTTCCGCTCCGGTCTCTTGACATTGGCGAAGAAAAAAGCTATAGTATAAAAGCGCCCTCAGGGCGTCTATATCCGGGTGTTGCGCAGCTGGTAGCGCGCCTGCTTTGGGAGCAGGAGGCCGCAGGTTCGAATCCTGTCACTCGGACCAGAAAAAATAATCCGAACCAATTGCCCGGCTGGGTCATGCGGTTCGGATTTCTTCTTTTTTAAGGGAGGCTTCTGCACCTGGCATTTCCGGCTTTCGCCGTCGCGCGGCGTTATTCCTCCAGCAGCTCCCTGGTCAGGCGTTGGGCCTCGGCGTAGATTTTCTCTGGCTCCTCGCCGACGAAGAACTCGCCGTCCTGGTACAGCACCCTGCCCGCCACCATGGTCATGCGGACGTTGGAGGGGTTGCCGGAATAGATAAGGTTTTTGAGGATGTTGTTCACCGGCTGCATATTGGGCCGGTGCAGGTCGATGACAATCATGTCCGCCTGGCGGCCTGCGGCAATGCTGTCGCAGTTATACAGGCCCATAGCCCGCGCGCCGCCTGCGGTGGCGGCGTCCAATATGAGCGCCGGGTCGCCTGCGGCGGCGTCCTTCTCCTCCAGCTTTGCCAGGATGTTCACGAGATACATCTCCCGGAAGAAATCCAGGGCATTGTTGGAGGCGGGGCCGTCCGTGCCGATGGCGAGCTTCACGCCCTTGTCCACCATTCGGCGGAGGGGGGCCACGCCGCTTGCCAGCTTCCCGTTGGAGCAGGGGTTCAGCACGGCATACAGCCCCCGCCGGGCGAAGATGTCCAGGTCGTCGTCTGTCATCCATACGCAGTGGAAGCCGCCGCCGCCGTAGTCGTAAAGGCTGCAGCTTTCAAAAAGCTCAGTGGGTGTGACGCCGTACCGCTGGACGCAGCCCTGCACCTCGGAGGCGGTCTCGGAGTTGTGGCACCATACGGGGGCCTTCAGGTCGTGGGCGGCCTGGGAGATGAATTTGAACATATCCAGGCTGCCGGTGTATTCCGCGTGGAAGCCGAGCTGATAGCTTATCAGCGGACTCATGTGGTTGTATTTTTCGTAGTTTGTATAGACCCGCTCCCAGTTGTCCCCGGCGGACAGGGATTCGCACAGCACCACCCGGAAGCCCCAGTCGGCGGCGATGTGGGTAAATTCGTCCGTATAGTAATACATATCGAAGCAGGCGGTGATGCCGTTTGCCAGGTATTCCAGCATGGCCACCTTTGTGAACGCGCCCAGGCGCTCGGCGTTCAGCTTGGCCTCCTGGGGGAATATCTGCTGGGTCAGCCACTCCTGCAGGGGCAAATCGTCCGCCAATGAGCGGAGGAAGGTCATGCCGGAGTGGGTGTGGGCGTTCTTGAAGCTGGGCATCAGCAGGTCGCCCTTCAGGTCTATCTGCCGGTCGAACGCGGGGGCGTCCGCTTTGGCGGGGCCGACATAGGAGATGTGGTCTCCGTCCACCCAGACCTCGTTTTCCGTTATCGTGCTGCCCTCCAGCACGCGGCCATTGTAAAAGCGAATCATCAGGTTTCCTCCTTATTGCCGAACAGGGCGGCAAGCTGCCCCTCATAGGGCGGGTAAAGCACGCCCTTTTCCGTCACGATGGCGGTGATGAGGGTGTGGTCTGTCACATCGAAGGCGGGGTTCCAGCATTTTACCCCTGCCGGGGCCATGGGCTGCGCGTACCATTTGGCCCGTATCTCCTCCCCGTCTCGGTACTCGATGGGAATGTCCGCGCCGGTGGCGCAGGACAGGTCGATGGTGGAGGAGGGGAGAAGGATATACACCGGGACGCCGAAGTGCTTCGCGAGGATGGCCGCGCCCATGGTGCCGATTTTGTTGGCGGCGTCGCCGTTTGCGGCCATGCGGTCACACCCGGCCAGCACGGCCTGTATCTTCCCCTGCTGCATGGCCAGGGCGGCCATGTTGTCGCAGATGAGGGTGCAGTCAATCCCCGCGTTTTGAAGCTCCCAGGCGGTCAACCGCGCCCCTTGCAGCAGGGGTCGGGTCTCGTCCACATAGGCCTTTATGTCCAGCCCCCGCTCCGCCGCGAGCATCAGCGGCCCCAGACCCGTGCCGTATTCCGAGGTGGCGAGCGGCCCGGCGTTGCAGTGGGTCAGCACGGTATCTCCCGGATGGAGCAGGCCCAGCCCCACCTCCGCTATGGCCCGGCACATGGCAATGTCCTCCTGGTGGATGGCAGTGGCCTCCGCCCGCAGGGCGGACAGAATGGTCTCCTGCGGCTGGCCCTTCATGGTGTGGGCCAGGGCGCGCATACGCTCTACCTGGCGGGCCAGATTCACCGCCGTGGGGCGGCTGGAGATGAGATAGTCGCAGTCCCTGTCCAGCGCCGCGAAAAAGTCCGCCGGGTCATATTCCGCCGCCAGCACATACACGGCGTAGGCCGCGAATATGCCGATGGCCGGAGCGCCCCGTACCCGCAGGGAGTGGATGGCCTCGTACAGCTCCTCCCGCGTCCGCAGGTCAAGGTATACAAGCTCCCCTGGGAGCCTTGTCTGGTCGATGATACGCACCGCGCCGTCTGCGAGGGAGACGTTTTGTACGCGCTCTGTCATAGCGGTATTTTATCCATGGCGGGGATGGCGGCCCGCACCAGGGCGGAGAATCGCTCGCCCATCAGATTTCCGGCCTCCACGACCTCCTCGTGGGTCAGTGCGTGCTGGGCGATGCCCGCGCCCTTGTTGGTGATGCAGGACACGCCGCACACCCGAAGGCCCATATGCCGCGCGGCCACAGCCTCGCAGGCGGTGGACATCCCCACGGCGCTGCCGCCCATCCGTCCCAGCAGACGCACCTCCGTTGGGGTCTCAAAGCTGGGGCCGGTCAGCTGAACATATATCCCGTCCGTCAGGGGGATGCCCAGGCTGTCCGCCGTGTCGTGCAGAGTCTGCCGGAGGGCGGGGTCGTATACCGCGCTCATGTCCGGGAACCGGGGGCCAAGCTCGTCCAGGTTTGGCCCAATCAGAGGGTTCGGATAGTTTATCATGATGTGGTCGGTGATGACCATGAGAGAGGGCGTCTCCATCTCCGGGTCAAGGCCGCCTGCGGCGTTGGTGAGAAACAGGGTCTTGGCTCCCAAAAGGCCCATGACGCGGGTAGGGAGGACGACGTCGTGGATGTCGAAACCCTCGTAATAGTGAACCCGCCCCTGCATACATACCACCGGCACGCCGCCGATATAGCCGAACAGGTACCGCCCCTTGTGGCCCGGCACCGTGGACACGGGAAAGCCCGGCAGGTCTTTATAGTCCACCGCCGCCCGCACATCCATAGTCTCCGCCAGCGGGCCGAGGCCGGAGCCAAGAATCAGCGCCAGCCGGGGCTGGAAGCCCCCAGACAGGTCTGCCGCCTTATCCCGGCAGCGGAGCAGCTTTTCATAATATCCTTCCATCATGGTTAATGTCCTCCCATTGTCTGCCCAAAATCGCCGTCGCCGGAAAGGCCGTCCCGGCGCAGCATATTTTCAATGACGCTCACGTCGCCCGCAATATCCATGGCCTCCGCGCGATACAGCTTGTCGAGCTGTTTTTCGTAGCCGGCCACCAGGGTGTCCGCAATGCCCTCGATGTCCGATTTGGCCTTCGCCATGTTTTCCCCGGTCACGCCCTGGGCCTCTATGCGGGCGTAGGAGTCCAGCAGCTTCAGGGTGGTGGGGAGGTAATAGTTCATAAACCGCTCGATCTGCGGTTTTTTCTCCGGGTGGGTCTCCACCTCCGCGAAGATGGATTCGGTCAGCGCCTGCATCCGGCGTATCTTCTCGCTCATGACCTCGTCCTCAATCTCCACGTCCGCATGGCGAAGGCGCTCCACATATTGCTCGTATTCCGTCTGGCTTGCCTGCCGGGCCTTCTCCTCTTTGGCGGACTTGGCCTCGTCCTCCTGGCGGTATACGTCGCGCATATCCTCAGGCCGGATGACCAGCAGGCCCCGCTGGTGGTCAATATAAGCCCGAGGGCCGAAAAAGCCCCGGTCTATCATCTCCGAGAGGAGCTTTTCGCCCTCCGTGTCCTTGAGACCGAGCGTGCTGATAACGTCGGCAATGCGGACGATGCCCCGCTGGCCTGTGACGGCCTGCACCTGGCGGAACTGGGCCTCCTTTTTCCGGCCCGCGCGGGCGGAAAACAGCAGTGCCCCGCCGCCCAGTATGACGGCGATGGAGCTTAGCGTGCCCCAAATGGTATAGGTATCCAGCAGACATATAGCGCCCAGCACGGCCAGTATCCAGCCGAACACACGCTTGGGCCTGCCGCCCGCGTCCGCATGACGGATCCCGTCCGTTCCCGGCTTGGGCTGGGACGATGTTTTGCCGGACTGGGCGTGATGGCTTTGCCCGGCAGATTTTCCCAGGCCAGTAATGCTTCGCAGGATGCCCCCGGTGATGTCTGTCCCGACGGCATTGCAGATGGTCAGCACCAGACCGATAGGAAAGCAAGCGAAGATAAGCCCCACGTCGATGATCCAGGCCAGAATGTCTATGACATCATCATTCTGGCGGTTCGGCGGAGGAGTGTTTGGCCCCGGCCCCGGCGAGTGGGTGTCGTAGCTGTTGTCAGAACGGTAATTGTTTGAATTGTAGTCGTTGTTATTCATAATGTGTTCATTGTATCACAACCCAAAGAAAAGGAAAAGGCCCAAAAGCGATAAAATCAGCGGAATATCAGCCATTCCGCTCATAGCAATCCCCGCCGCAGCTATAAGCGCGGCGGGGTTGGAATATAATATGTTCAGCGAGTCGCTATTCACCGGCAAAAATGTTTTCATAATCCTGCTTTTGGTGATAAATTCCATCTATTATGACGGTTCTGCCATGTATGCGGTACAGCATGACATATTGATGTCGCTTGAAGCTAATAATACGGTAGCCAAAATCCTTTAATTTTGGGTGTTTGCAATATGGGAGACTTCCGGCCACAGAGGATAGCTGTGCTACGGTCTCCATTGCGTCCTGGTAGACACTTTTGGCGGCAATATTGTTTGAAAGGGTGCGGGCAATATAGCTGACACAGTTTTGCAGCTGCATTCGTGCCTTGGGCGTGAAAACAACTTCAAATGAATCCATGACTTATTCCTATCTCTCTAAAAACATCCTCTGCGGGGCGGCACTCACCCCGCTTGGCCTGCTCGCGGGATTCCGCTAAGTCAGCCAGAATTTGTTCCGCTGTCAGCGGGGCAAACGGATCGGGCTGGGTGTCGGCCAGGAGGGACTGGGCAAATTCCAGCACCTTCACCTGTGAGTCCTCCGGCATCAGCTTCATCATGGACACGGTGGATTCTATGGTACTCATGAAAACACCTCCTTCGGGCTGTGAAAGCAAAAAGCCATAAACATATTATATACAATGCGGCGCACAAAATCAAGCGCGCAGCCTTGGCAGGAAGGCGTCGGCCTGTCAGGTTATCTCTATCGTCCAGGCGTTTGTATAGGTTTCCCCGCAGCCGAGACCTATCAGGTCTGACTGGCAGGACAGATCCTCGATGATTCCGTCACGGGAGGGGAGAGATGTCCACGGTTCTATGCAGACGTAGGGCGCGGCGTTTTTTGGCGCGTGCCAGAAGCCTATATACATAAAGCCCGGGCAGCGCACGGTCACGCTGCGGCGTCCCCCGGGACTTGCGAGGGTCACGGCTTTCGGGGCGTGCTTTAGTATCACCGCGTCATGGTCAAACAGGTCGTGGCGGAGCCATATTCTTCTGCCCTCCTCCAAGGGATAGGGCTGCTCCTGCCCGGTCAGAAAGCAGGCGTCGTCGAAGCCGACCCGGCAGGGCTGGGAGGGACGGTCAAATTCCAGATAATAGTCCTCAAACCCCAGACCCGCCTCCAGCGGAACGCGAAAGCCGGGGTGTCCTCCCAGGCCAAAATACATACGGTCAGCGCCGGTATTTTCCACCGTGGCGGTGACGGTCAGCGTCCGGCCATGGAGGGTGTAGGCAATGCGGTAGATGAAATCGAAGGGGTACTGCGCCCTGGTCTGTTCGCTGCTCTCCAGGCGAAAGACCATGCTGTCCGCCGCGGCGGGCGGCTCCATCGTCAGAGTTTGATATTTGACCAGGCCGTGCCGTTTCATGTGGTATAGTCTGCCGTCCAGGGTGAAGCTGTCCTCCGTCAGGCGGGCGATATAAGGGAACAGGTTCGGCGCCCGTCCGCTCCAAAAGGCCGGGTCTCCCTGCCAGAGATATTCCGTGCCGTCCGCGCCCCTGACAGACCGCAGCTCCGCCCCCGCGTCGCTGGCGGTGACGGTCAGGTATTCGTTTCTTATGGTGTATTCCATAGCGCTCTCCTTTGTTTATTGCGGCTCTTCCGGCTCCTCATTAAGCCGCTTTACATATTGGAATAGGTCTATATCCGCCTGGACGCATTTGTCCAGCAGGCTTTGCCGGGCCTGCGCGGGGAGATGAAATAAAAAACGCAGGATAGGCAGCTCTATAGCGCAGAGGATTAGGGCGAAAATGGCGGCATCCAAGACCTCGGAGGTGAAAAACTGGCTGATAATCATGGCCAGCAGGAACAGAGACTGGGCAATCATAGCTATGCGAAGCTGCCGCGGCTCCTTTTTCAGCTTTTCCATGTATTCCTGTGGGGAGATTTCAGGCTTCCCTTTTTTGGCGCGGTATTCGTTTCGCTGCTCATATAGGCGCACCAGCTCGTGGGCCAGACGCTCCTCCCGCTGGGCGCGGGCATCTCGCTGATTGGAAATTTTTTCCGAATTGCGAAGATGGCCGGTTTTGCGCCAGTGTCTGACGCGGACCGTCAGAAAATAGCATAGCACATACCCGCCGGAGACCAGCAGCACCGCTAGAGACGGAATTTCCAGGCTGACGTTTGGGAAGGCGAACCAAAACAGGACAATGCTCCCGATGCTCAGCAGCACGGTGAGATAGACGATCCAGGTGGACATACCCTTCCAGCGGAAAAACAGGGGCTTGAGTATGGTCAGTGCGAGAATATCCAGCAGAAGCCCCGCCGCCGTACCCACCAAATAGCCCGCAATATCTGTCCGCGCCTGAAGGAGGCTGTCGCCAGCGTTCAGACTGACAAACAGGGCGATAAGCTCGATGACAAAAACACAGCAGAAGAAATAGTATTCGCTCCGAAAATAACCCCGCACCCTGTCGCGGTTTGTCACGCCGCTGAAATACTCCTGGCAGAAGCTGTTGATGTCCTCGCCTACGATTTGGGTCACTGGCCTTTGCTCCGCCTGAGCGGTCAGGAGAAGCTCGCCCAAATCCTCCAACCCTTCCGTAAAGGAGGCTGTGTCGATGTTTCCCACCAGACCATACAGCTCCGCTTTTTTGAACGTTTCCTGGTATTCGCCCTGGAGCATGGACTTGATTTCCTGGTAATTCATTTCTCATTCCCCTTTTTCAAAATCGAATCCGCACAGGCGGTGACGTGGTCGTAGCTCTGGCGAAAGGCCGCGAGATACGCAGTGCCGCTGTCCGTAATAGAATAATACTTGCGAACGGGGCCGAGAGGGGAGCGGCCCTTTCTGCACTGGATATTACCGCCGCGCTCCAGGCGGGTCAGAATGGGGTAAAGTGTTCCCTCCAGCAGGTCGGTGAAGCCATGGGCCGCCAGGTCTGACAAAAGCTGATAGCCATAGGTCTCTCCCTGGGAGATAAGGGCCAGAACGCAGCCCTCCAATATTCCCTTCATCAGTTGAGCGTCCACCAGTTGGCCCGCCTCCCTTTTTGCGCTATTATGCAAAGCATAGTAGCTTCTGGCGTCAGGATAACACAGGTACTGTGCATTGTCAAGTAGTTGTTTAGCTTTTTCCCGTCTTTTCAGATGGGTGATTTTGTGCTATGATAAGAACACTGTAAAAAATCGGGAGCTTTTGAGGCTCCGCTTTGTATAGCGAGGGGACTATGTTCAAATTACTCAAGCAGCAGGAGGGCCACGCCCGGCGGGGGGAGCTTGCCACGCCGCACGGGACGGTGCAGACCCCGGCGTTTATGAACGTGGGGACGGTGGCGGCCATCAAGGGCGGGCTTTCGGCGGCGGATTTGGAGACGATCGGCTGTCAGATAGAGCTTTCCAACACCTATCACCTCCACGTCCGGCCAGGGGACGAGCTGATAAAATCCCTGGGCGGTCTGCATAAATTTATGACCTGGGACAGGCCCATTTTGACGGACAGCGGTGGCTTTCAGGTGTTCTCTCTGGCGGGACTGCGGAAAATTACGGAGCAGGGGGTGGCCTTTCAGTCCCATGTGGACGGACGAAGGCTGTTCCTCGGCCCGGAGGAGAGTATGCGCATCCAGGCCAATCTGGGCAGCGACATCGTCAGGGCCTTCGACGAGTGTGTGAAGATTCCCTCGCCTCGGGAATATTTCGAGTCCTCCTGCGCCAGAACCTATCGTTGGCTGGTGCGCTGCAAGGCGGCGCTGGCCCAATATGACCAGGAGCCGGACGCGGTCAATCCCGGACAGATGCTCTTTGGCATCAACCAGGGGGGGATATACCACGACCTGCGGTGCGACCACATGAAGGCCATCGCGGAGCTGGATCTGCCGGGGTACGCCATCGGCGGCCTGGCCGTGGGGGAGACCGCCCAGGAGATGTATGACACCATCGAGGCGGTGGAGGAGTATATGCCGAAGGACAGGCCCCGCTATCTGATGGGCGTGGGAACGCCGGGGAACATCATTGAGGGCGTCTGGCGCGGCGTGGACATCTTCGACTGCGTCATGCCCGCCCGGAACGGGCGGCACGCCCATCTGTTCACAAAGGCCGGCATCATCAACCTGAAAAATGAAAAATACGCCCTGGACGAGCGGCCCATCGACCCGGAATGCAGCTGCCCCGTGTGCCGCCGGTACAGCCGGGCCTATATCCGCCACCTATTCAAGGCGGAGGAGATGCTGGGCCTGCGGCTGGCCGTGATGCACAATCTTTATTTCTATAATAACCTCCTTTCGGAGATACGGGCCGCCCTGGAGGAAGGAACTTTTGCCGCTTACCGGGCAAAATATGTGAATCTGCTTGACACAAGGATATAATTAATTTTATAATAGAAGCAATATTTTTGGAGGTATTACGAATGAAACTCAACCGCCTTTCCAGGGCTGTCGCTCTTATTCTCCTGGCCGCGCTGGCTGTATTTATGCTGGCCGGCTGCACCACCACGACCACCACGACCACCACGGATGACACCACCTCCGGTGGCGGGGCCAGCATGATTATCATGCTCGTCGTCCTTATCGCGGTGTTCTACTTCTTCATGATTCGTCCGGAAAACAAGAAGAAGAAACAGGCCCAGGAGATGCGGGACAGCCTCTCCGTCGGTGATGAAATCACCACCATCGGCGGCATCGTGGGCAAGATCGTCAGCGTGAACGACAAGTATGTGGTCTTTGAGACCGGCGAGGATCGCGTTCGTATGCAGGTGACCAAGTGGGCCATCAGCAGCAACACCAAGCAGACCGAGCAGCCGCAGTAATCTGAATTTCGGCAAATAATCCGTCCCCCTTGGGCATAGGCTTTAACAGCTTATTTCCAAGGGGGTCTTTTTATATGTCCAAGCTGAAAAAGATGCGCTTTCCCGTCGCGGCGGCGCTGGGGGAGGCCGGGGCTGTGCTTCTGACGGCGGTGCTGCTGCTCCCCTTCGCCATGGCTATCCATCGGGAGGCCCTGGGCCAGGAGTGGGGCTGGCTTTGCGCCGTGGCGTCCGCGAGTTTTTCCATATGCGCCGCCACGGTGGCCGTGGCCCGCAGCCGGGGCCGTCAGGCCCTTGCCACCGGCGGGGTCATCGCGCTGGGTTATGT
>JAJQHT010000297.1 GCA_021199595.1 Oscillospiraceae bacterium | reverse complement strand
GATAGAAAAGGCCCTGGCGGGGTATTTTCCAGCGGCGGAGGACGGGAAAAACGGTCTCCGGGAGGCCATGCGGTATAGTCTCATGGCCGGAGGCAAACGCATACGCCCGGTGCTGTGTCTGGAATTTTGCCGTATCTGCGGGGGCGATGTGGAGCGCTGTCTGCCCGTCGCCTGCGGCATTGAAATGCTGCACACCTACAGCCTGATACACGACGACCTTCCCTGTATGGACGACGATGACCTGCGGCGGGGCAAGCCCTCCTGCCACAAGCAATTTGGCGAAACCACTGCTGTCCTGGCCGGAGACTGCCTTCAGGCGGAGGCATTTGAGACCATATGCTCCGCGCCCTTGAGCGACGGACAGCTGATGCGCTGCTGCCGTCTGCTGTCAAACGCGGCGGGCCTTGCCGGCATCTGCGGCGGACAGCATACAGATTTAAGCGCCCCCGCCTCGGCGGAGGCCATGGTTGCCACGGAGGTGGATAAGACAGCCACGCTCCTGGCCGCATCCTGCGCCATGGGCGCTGCTGCGGCCGGCGCCAGCCAGGAGACGGAGCGGGCCGCTCTGCAATACGGTCTGCTGGTGGGCCTTGCCTTCCAGCTTCGGGACGACGTGCTGGACGGGGACGGCCTGTGCGCCCTTCTGGGGGCGGAGACCTGCGACGCGATGGCATCCGCCAACACGCAGAAGGCCCTGGAGCAGCTGGATTTTTTCCAGGACACAGGCTTTCTCCGCTGGCTGACCATTCAGCTCGCGGGGCGCGAATCATAAGGCCTGCACCGGGGAGTAAAAATATTCATTCCAATGTGAATTTATGCAAGATGCACCTTGAAAAACAAGGTGCGTTTTGTTATTATATGAAACCATAAGATAGAAAAAGCTTTTTGCAGACCGTTTTCGTTCCGAAAGCGGGACGCATATTCACATCATAAAAATATTCATGGTGCATCGGGCGGGGACAGGACTGTCCTGATTGACTTGCCGACGCCATGCTTGGTGGTTTGAGCCTGCTATGGTTATTTTAGATAAAATACATGGTCCCGAGGACATAAAAGCCCTGTCCCCGGAGGCGTTGGATACGCTTTGCCAGGAGATACGGGATTTTTTGCTCCAGTCCCTGTCTGAGCAGGGAGGGCATTTGGCCTCCAATCTGGGGGCCGTGGAGCTGACGGTGGCCCTGCACCGGGTCTATGACACCGCGAAAGACCGGCTGGTCTTTGACGTGGGGCATCAGTGCTATACGCATAAGCTGCTGACGGGCCGCATGGCCGGATTTGAAAATTTTCGGGATTTGGGCGGAATGTCCGGCTTCCCCAAGCCAAAGGAGAGCATTCACGACGCCTTTATTGCGGGACACGCCTCCAACTCTGTGTCCGTGGCCCTGGGCATGGCGCGGGCCAGAACTGCCATGGGCGGGGACTATGACGTGGTTGCCCTGATAGGGGACGGCGCACTGAACGGCGGTATGTCCATCGAGGGACTTTCTGACGCGGGCCGGAGCGGGGAACCGCTGGTGGTCATATTAAATGACAACGGAATGTCCATTAATCAGGGCGTGGGTGGCCTTGCGGCCATGCTCAGCCGTATGCGCACAAGGCCCCAGTATCTGCGCTTCAAGCGCTGGTACAGGAAAAAAATGAAGTCCCGCGTGCCGGGTCTGTATCAGATTTTGCATCGGCTGAAAAGCTGGCTCAAGGAGCGCATCATCCCGGATAATATTTTCGACGACTTCGGCTTTGAGTATATCGGCCCTATCGACGGCCACAGCATAGAGCAGACGGAAAATGCTCTTCGCTGGGCCAAGGCCCAGGGAAAGCCCTGCCTTGTCCATGTCATCACCCAGAAGGGCCGGGGCTACCCCCCGGCGGAGAAGGCCCCGGAGGCCTTTCACGGCGTTGGGGTGTTCGACCTGAAAAGCGGCGTGATACACTACACAGGGGAGGATTTTTCCTCCGTCTTTGGCCGGACGCTGACAGAGCTGGCGGGGCAGGACGACCGCATCGTGGCCATTACGGCGGCCATGAAGGAAGGGACGGGCCTGATAGGGTTCCAGGAGGCCTACCCTGACCGCTTTTTCGATGTGGGAATTGCGGAGGAACACGCCTGCGCCATGGCGGCGGGCATGGCGGCTCAGGGGCTTATTCCTGTGTTTGCGGTGTACTCCACCTTCCTGCAGCGGAGCTATGATATGCTGATACATGATGTGTCCCTCATGGGACTTCATGTTGTCTTCGGCGTGGACAGGGCCGGCATCGTGGGCCGGGATGGGGAGACCCATCAGGGAGCCTTTGACGTGGCTTATCTTTCCAGCGTGCCGGGGATGCGGATATATGCCCCCGCCAGCTTTGCGGAGCTGCGGGCCATGCTGCGCCGCGCGCTGCTGGAGGACAACGGCCCTGTGGCCGTGCGCTATCCCCGCGGCGGGGAGGGCCGATTCCGGGGCAATACTTCGGATAGGCCCAGCGCCGTTCTGCGACCGGGAACCGACGTGACCATCGCCGCCTATGGCTGGGAGATAAACCCGGCGCTGGAGGCGGCGGATATGCTGGAAGCTCAGGGCATTTCGGCAGAGGTGGTGAAGATAAACCTCATCTGCCCGGTGGATCCCGCGCCTGTTCTGGAATCGGTGCGGAAAACGGCGGCCCTGCTGGTGCCGGAGGACGTGTGCCGCACAGGCTGCGTGGGCGGACGGCTGCTGGCCGCCGCCGGCGG
>JAJQHT010000312.1 GCA_021199595.1 Oscillospiraceae bacterium | reverse complement strand
TGCCTGGGCCACCACACGCTTAATAGGATTTGATTCTGGGTCAACCGCCGCGATAATGCGTTCCGGGGCGACAAAATTGCCAAAACCAATGCTGATGAGCTTCATTCCCCGGCCCCCCCTTATTCGATATTCTGAATCTGTTCCCGCATATTCTCAATCTCCGCCATCATGTCGATGACGGTTTTGGCGATGGTACTGTCCACACACTTGGAACCGGTGGTGTTTACCTCACGATTCATCTCCTGAATAAGAAAATCCAGCTTGCGGCCCACAGGGGAGCCGCCCTCCAAAAGCAGGCGGAACTGGGCGATATGACTGCGCAAACGGACAGTCTCCTCGTCTACGGCGACCTTGTCGGCGTAAATGGCAGCCTCCTGCAAGATGCGGGCCTCGTCCACCGCGGCGTCGGCCAGAACCTCCTGCATACGGGCCAACAGCTTTTCGCGGTATTCCGTTACGGTTTCCGGGCTGCGCTGCTCCACAGCAGTCACCATCTCCTCCAGCCGGTCAAGCTTTTGGGACAAATCCTCGCAGAGCTTTGCGCCCTCCCTTGCTCTCATGACATCAAAGCCCTCCAGCGCCTCGGCCAGAACAGATATAATAGCTTTGGAAACGCTGTCCTGGTCGGTGTCGGATTTATCCGTTGTCAGCACCTCCGGGAATCGGCTCAAGCTAAAGGCAGAAAGCTCCGCCGGCAGACCATATTGCTCCGCGAGACCCTCTACGGCCTTCACATAAGCCGCCGCCAGAGGCTGATTCACCTGGATGGATACCTCCTGAGCAGCGGAGGTATCCACAGAAATAAAAACATCAACCTTTCCGCGGCTGATATGCTCCGCCACCGCCGTGCGGACAGCCTCCTCCGCAAAAAGACAGCTTTTCGGCAGACGAACGGAGACATCCAGATAGCGGTTGTTCACGCTTTTCAGCTCGGCGCTAACGGCGATAGAATCGACCTCCCCCTTTGCACCGCCATAGCCGGTCATACTTTCAATCATTTCACATACCTCGCAATTTTCTCTATGTAGATACGCACCATCAGGGAAATGCACCAGTCGTATATCGCGAATGCCACCGCCCCCAAAGGATAAAGCGCATACCAGGGCAGTGTGCTGTCCACAGGAAGCAGTGTCCAATACAGGGCAAAGACAGCGGTATACAGCGCCAGCTTCAGCACCCATTCCACAACACGGCTATGAAGCCGCTCAAACAGGCTTTTTGCCAGCGGATAATAGCCAAAAAATCCGGCATAAGAAATAGCTGCCGTGCCCGGATACAGCAAAAGCCCCAGCCCCGCCGTCACACCAAAAACGCCGATGCCCCATCCATAGCCATAAAGCATTCGGGCTATACAGACAGCGAAGCTGGCGACAGCCAGCATTGCCAGGCTCCCGGTGGGGAGCACCGAGGCCAGAACCAAAAACACAACCCCCAGCGCTGTCAGAAGCGCCAGCCTTGCCAGCCGTTTTGTGGATTCCCTCATAGGCACGCCTCCATATCAGCAGCAGGGGATTAAGTCCCCGCCCATCATCTCACAGCAGCAGTCAGCACAGAGGAGATTGCCGCACATATTGCAGGCAGCATCCGAATTGGTCATATTCATATTGTACCCAGTGGGACGGTATGCCTGACCTCCCTGGTTCATATACTGCACCGCCTGACGGTATTCCTGGTTCATTGGCTCCATATTGGAGGCCGTGCGGAAATAGCGGGACGCCTCATCCATCCAACCCTTGCGCCAGCAGACGCTGCCCATCAGGTAGTTCCACTCCGCGTCATGGACGGACATATTGTTCAGCATAGCCTCCGCCTGGGCCAGATTGTTGGCATTGATTAGCGCGCGTATCTGGGCATACGCATTACTGCCGCCCGTATAGGAGCGCTGCTGATAGCCGGTATTATAGCTTTGGCGCTGCTGCTGATAGGCATTGCCGCCATAGCTGTTTCCGCTGGTGCCCTGCTCCCGGCTTTTGGTGATTTCATCATACGCCTCGTTTATTTCCTTCATCTTCTCAGAGGCAAGGTCAGCCAGAGGATTATCGTGATAGTTGTCGGGATGGTACTTTCGCGCCAGGTCGCGGTAGGCTTTTTTAACCTCCTCGTCGCTGGCGTTGGGAGAAACGCCCAATACACTATAAGGATCGTTCATATCTTGCTCCGTTCTCTTTTGTGAGCGTGCCACGTGCCGGCAAACACCGCCTGCGTCACGGAGGGCAGCCCCAGATATATAACATTGGAAATAATCTCTGAATAAGGCGACGGCTCCAAAAGCGCCCAGGCAGCAGAAATGCTGTTGTGGGAGTGCTGGAGCGTCAGGCGCAGGGCCGCTTCGTCCTGCGGGGAAAGCTTTCCATTTTCGAGCCGGAACCGATAGCGCAAAGGATTATAGCTCCCGGTTTCTTCGTCCTGCGCCAGGTCGTCCACCGCATCCAAAATATAAATAATGCGGCCCAGGTGATACAAAAGCTCTCCCAATATCCGCGACCGGTTCTCCTCCGCGCCTGTTCCGGCAGCCCGGAGAATTCCCGCGAACGCGTCCGCCGTCTCGTCCAGACTGGCACTTTGGGAGGCCTCCAGCTCACTCAGGCGGCGCATCTGTATCTCCGTCTCTGCCGCAAAATCAGGTCTGCGGCCCGCCGCCTTTTTATAGGCCCGCCGAAGAACAAGACAGGCAATGCGATAAAGAATGCCTTTCAAAAAGCTCTCATCCTGTGCGC
>JAJQHT010000019.1 GCA_021199595.1 Oscillospiraceae bacterium | reverse complement strand
CTCCCTAAAAGGAGGCGGCGGAGCAGCCGATTCTTTGGAAGGGCCTGACTGCTTCCCTGACAAGAAAGCGAGGGATATTTTTGCAAAAAAATCATTCAAACAATTCTGCCCATCACCCAGGAGCCGGGAACCTGACCGGGCAGCAGGTATCGGGAAAGCGCCTGCTGGGGGCAGCGGTCTTTACCGTCTCCGGGTTCGGAATTGCCATTTTGTCAAATTGGCTGCTGCCACAGGTGGCAGAGACAACCAATGCCGTATATGAGGTAGGAGCTGTTACCCTGACGCGCAACAGCTTTTACAGACTGGTGCTTCTCGGCATCATGCTGATTTACGCCCTGGGTGGTGTGACGGCCTGGTTTAATGATTCCCGCCGACCCCGATATGTGAAGCAGGCGGCCTTTCGCTTCGCTATGGGTATCGTGCTGGCAGTCTATGACCTGGTGGCCACTAAGCTGGCACTGACGCCGCAGCCCTTCTTCCCTGGCCCGGCGGAGATACTGGAATCCTTTTTGTCTGATGGGAGCAATATTTTCAAAAATATGCTGTATTCCCTGCGGCTGTTCGGGGCGGGCTTTTTGCTGGGGACGCTTTTGGGCGTGTCCACAGGAATCCTGATCGGCTGGTTCCCCAGGGCGTACTACTGGATCTATCCTGTGCTGAAAATCACCGGGGTTATTCCGGCGGTGGCCTGGATGCCCTTCGCACTGACGGTATTCCCAACGGCCTTTTCGGCGGCGGTATTTCTCATTATCATATGCTCCTGGTTCACAGTGGCGTCTCAAACCAGCTTTGGAATACAGAATACGCCAAAAACGCAGCTTGAGGCGGCGCGAACGTTGGGAGGCAATACATTTTATCTTGTGTTCCATGTGGCTGTCCCTCAGGCCATGCCCCAGGTATTCACCGGCATTACCACCGCCTGTGCCAGCTCCTTCACCTGCCTGGTGATAGCGGAAATGATGGGTCAGCCCGGCGGTCTGGGGTATTACATAAACATTGCAAAGGTCTGGGCAGCGTACCACAAGGTCTTTGCGGCTATTTTGGTCATGGCGATTTTGTTCAGCCTGATACTGGCGATCCTGGGCGCGGTGCGAAGCTATGTCCTGCGCTGGCAAAGGGGGCAGTTTAAATGAGCGATGTGATATTGGAGCTGAAGGACATCGACCGCATCTATACCGACGGAGACGACCCGGCCACGGCCACGACTGTGGAGGCCCTGCGGAACATCAATTTGCAGATATTTGAGGGGGAGTTTGTCTCCATCATCGGCACCTCCGGCTGCGGCAAAACTACTATGCTTCGGCTCATTGGCGGACTGGATCAGCCTCAGGCGGGGCAGGTGCTGCTGCGGGGAACCCCTATCACCGGGCCAGACCCGGAACGGGCCTATGTGTTCCAGCAGGGGAGTCTGTTTCCCTGGCTGACAGTGGAGCAGAATATTGCCGCCGGATTAAAGGCCCGCCACGTCTATCGTCAGGAGAAGGATAAGATAGCGCAGTATATCCGGCTCATCGGGCTGGAGGGCTTTGAAAAAGCTTATCCTCATCAGATCAGCGGCGGCATGAATCAGCGGGTGGCCATCGCCAGGGCGCTCATCAATAGCCCTGCGGTGCTTCTGATGGACGAACCTATGGGGGCGCTGGATACCTTCACCCGCGCCGATTTGCAGGATAAGCTGCTGGAGATCTGGGAGCGGAATAAAACGACCATGATCCTGGTGACGCATGACGTGGACGAGGCCATCTACCTCTCCGACCGCATCGTTATTATGACACCAAGGCCGGGAAAGATCAGTGAGGTGCTGCCTGTCAGGCTGCCCCATCCCCGTGACCGCGGCGGCGTGGAGTTCATGAATCTCCGGCGGGAGATATTAGATCGGTTCCATCTGGCCAGTGCGAACCCCCAGCCGGAATACTTCATTTAACACAGATACCAGATTTCGACCGGGGAGCTGTAACATCCGCCGGTCGGAAAAGGAGGTGAACTTTTTTGGAATATCTTGTGGCGGTCTCCTCCAGCGACGGCACAATGGTGGATACGCACTTTGGGCAGACGCGGGAATTTCGTATTTTCAGGGTGCGAGATAACGGAGCCTATGCGCCGGTGGAGACGCGAACCGTTTCCGCGCCCTGCCGGGAGGGGACACACGACCAGGCGGATATGACGGCGGCGGTCGATGCGCTGTCCGACTGCCGGTATGTACTCAGCGCACAGATCGGCCCCGGCGCACAGACAGCGCTGCGGGCGCGAGGCATAACGCCTTTGGAAGTTACCCATCGGGTGAGCTATGCGCTGGAAAAAGTGATGCTCTACGACAAAAAATTTAAACATGACAAACATGAAAGGGACTAAAGGGCTATGGCAGAAAAACAACTGAGACAGATCGCGATCTATGGAAAAGGCGGCATTGGGAAATCCACCACGACGCAAAACCTGACGGCTGGGCTTGTGGAGCTGGGCAGACAGGTTATGGTGGTGGGCTGCGACCCGAAAGCCGACTCTACCCGGCTGCTGCTGGGCGGTCTGCACCAAAGGACGGTTTTGGATACGCTTCGGGAGGAGGGCGAACAGATAGAGCTGGACGCTGTCCTGAAGCGGGGCTATAAGGGGACGCGGTGCGTGGAATCCGGCGGCCCGGAGCCGGGCGTGGGATGCGCCGGAAGGGGCATTATTACCTCGATCGGCCTGCTGGAGCGTCTGGGCGCCTATACGGACGACCTGGAT
>JAJQHT010000105.1 GCA_021199595.1 Oscillospiraceae bacterium | reverse complement strand
CTGACGCCCAGGGCGAGGCCCGCAATGGTACTCAGGGCAAACATCAGGTTGATGGACTTTTCGCAGCGCTCATAAAAGGTCTGACCGGACAGCTCCGCCAGGTCTTCCTCTGTCAGCAGGGCGTCCTCATAAAGATGGACGGCGTTTTCGTGGACAAGCTGGAGGAACTCGGCGGTCATGGCGTGATAGCCGTGCCTGTGCAGGCTGTCCAGCGTGGCATCCATATCGGTGTTGTGGAGGATTTCATGAATCAGCTCGTCATCAGACGCCGTTGCAATCACGTCGTTAATCAGGTCAAAGTGCTCCTTTGACGTGGTGATACCGTATGCAGCCAGCTTTTGGCAGCAGCGGTCATAGTCTTTCTCCTCGAACAACTCCTGTATGGCGTCCCAGTGCTGGGACAGAGCCAGGTTCCTGTAAGCCTCCTCCAAATCCTCCTCACTGAACTGGGCGATTCGGCCCCTGCTCAGGATACGGCGCAGCTCCTCTTTGGAGCTGGCCTTCGCCACGGCGTCCACGAAGGCTTCCCCGCCGGTAAAGGATTCTGTGTTGCCGTCGCCTTTTTCAATCGTAATGCTGTCATTCATAATGGGACGTTCTCCTTTCTGTGTGAGACCGGATTGCTGCCTGATTTGCGGCCTGGCTTACGACGCAAGGTATCCGCCTGCGGCAAGCCACTGGGCCTCGTCCCGCAGGGTGTCCGCATAGGGCCGGGTGTGATAGCCCAGCTCCCGCTCGGCCTTGGAGTAGTCGAACTGGTTATTTCTCGCCAGGTTGTAGACGGCGAAGTTGGTCATCAGCGGCTTCTCGCCGGTCTTTTCCGCCTTCTTCTCCATCTGCTCCGCCAGCTTGTAGGCCATGCCCAGGGGAACGTAGAAATAGGGGGTCTTGCAGCCGCTGGCATCGTGGAGCAGGTGGCACATCTCCTTCATGGTGACCTCCTTGTTGCCGAGGATGTAGCACTCGCCGCACCTGCCCTTGTCCGCAGCGCTGACGCAGCCGTCCGCCAGGTCCCGCACGTCGCAGAGGTTAAAGGAGCCGCCCATGCCGATGGGCATTTCGCCGTTCATGATTTTGATTACCGTACCGGTGGTCTCACCGATTGCATAGTCCTTGGGGCCGAGGATGCCGCTGGGATGCACCACGCAGGCGTTCAGGCCCCGCTCCCGGACGGCGTCCAGCACGGCCTGGGTGGCCATCGCCTTGGATTTGCTGTACCAGCCCACGACCCGGTCACTCTCCGCGTCGAACCGGTCAACCTCCTTGATTTTCTGCCCTTTGGGCAGCTCCGGGATGGCGCCGGTGGAGCTGACATAGACCATCTTCTGACATTCCGGATGATTCAGGCACTGCTCGATCATGTTTTTCGTCCCGCCCACGTTGATGTCCAGCAGCTTCTGGCTGAAATCCGCGTTGGTCGTCACCATGCTGGCGCAGTGGATCACGATGGTCTGCGTTCCCTCCGGGACGGTGAAGAACGCATCCAGCGACGCCATGTCGCAGAGGTCGCCCTCGATGATCTCCACAGCGTCAGGGACGTATTTCACAGACTTGTCGCCGGGCAGCACCAGCGCCCGGACCTGTTTGCCCCGCTCCAAAAGCACGTCGCAGATATGGCTGCCCAAAAAGCCGGCCGCACCGGTCAAAAGATACATTGTATTCATCATGCTGTCTCCTTCACGCATAAAATCGTTCCATGGGGCTTTCCCCTCAGAACGATTTTATGTTACAGCCGGAAGGTTGCAGGAAGGTAAAAAAGCGTGGAAGGAATTGTGAACAGCGAAAAAATTTGAGGCGCTTCGCCCTACGCCAGCGGCAGGCGGACGGTGAAGGTGCTGCCCTCGCCGGGGGCGCTCTGCACCTGAATCGTACCGCCGCAGAGGGCCACAATGCGGGCCACGATGGAGAGGCCGATGCCGTTCCCGCGGACGGCGGAAATCGTGTCATGCTGATAGTACTTTTCAAAGATATGGGAGGCCGTCTCCTCATCCATTCCCACGCCGCTGTCGGAGAAGGCGAGGACAAGTTCCTCCGCCGTCTGTCTGCCGGTGACTTGAATCCTGCCGTGTTCCGGTGTGAATTTGACCGCGTTATTCAGCAGGTTGAGCCATACCTGTTCCATCAGCTCGGCGTTGCCCGTGTAGGAGAGGCCGTCAATCTCCATCTCAAGGGCAATGTCCTTCTGCTCCAGCTTGGGCAGCAGCATAATGGCGCAGTGCCGGAGCTGCTCGGACAGGTCGTAGTGCTCCTTCTCCGTGATGATTTCGCAGGCTTCCACCTTGGACAGCAGCAGCGTGTTCTGGGCCAGGTTGGACAGCCGCAGCGACTCCTCCGAAATCACCTGCAAATACTGCATCCGCTCCGGGCTTTCGACGCCCTCCCCCGTGTCCAGCAGATATTGGGAGAAACCGGCGATGGACGTGATGGGCGTTTTGAACTCGTGGGAAAACTCGTTGACAAAGCTCTGCATTTCCTGCTTCGTCTTTTTCAGCTCGGCGGTCATGCGGTTGAACCCCTGATAGATGGCGGTGTATTCCCCGGCGTTTTTGCAGTCCAGCGTTATATCCAAATCTCCCTCCGACACTGCCTGAATACCGTCCAGCAGGACCCCCATTTTGCGGCGGATGGAGGGCAGGATGACGGCGGTGCTCAGGCTCCCCCCCAAACCCATCCGCGGGATTCCCGCCCCCATAGAAAGGGCGTCGTCCTCCGTCAGGCCGGGCCAA
>JAJQHT010000038.1 GCA_021199595.1 Oscillospiraceae bacterium | reverse complement strand
TGAAGGTGCCGGCAGCCACAGCCGTCTCAATCCTGCCACCGGCGGCAATGACGGTCTCCGTGTCGTCCAGGTCGATCTCGCCGATGATGGACATATTCGGCTCGATGAAGGCAATGTCGTCCGGCAGGAGCAGGGCCACATACTGATGGCCGGTGACGCTCTCGATATACCAGACCTCGTCCTGGTCGGCGATAAACAGGCCGTTGGCCTCGCTGGTGCCGACGGTGTCATAGATGCTCAAAAGCAGCTCCACGCCCTCCCGTGCGGTGGCGCACTCGCTGAGCAGAATGGTGGTCATTTCCGACTCGGCAATGCCGTTGTCCACCAGGGGGTCAACCTCCGCAATGGCGGAATTGGAAAACAGGGTCTCTGTGGCGGTGACGGACAGGCCCATCTCGTTGGTGCCGGCCTCCTCATAGGGGACGTGGCCCTCCTCCGTGCTGCCGCAGTCCGGGCATACGCCGTCCACGCCGTCGCCGTTATCGTCCCGGAAGGCAGTATAGGAGTAGCTGTCCTTGGTGAAGGTGTATACGAACCCGTAACAGCCGTAATAGACGTCGCCCTCGGCGTGAGCGCCCGCCTCGCTGACGTAAAACAGCTTGTCCACGCTGTTGGACATATCCTCGCTGCGGGCAATCAGGGTAGAGCCGTCCTCCGTCAGGTCGGAGCCGACAAAGATAGACGCGCAGGCCGAGGCGCTGACCATGGTGACGGACACGGCCATTGCCGCCGCCAGCATGACCGCCAGGGCCTTTTTCATGAGTGCTTTCATGACTGTTCTTGCTTCCTTTCATGCTTTTAAAATTAAGTGGTGCTTATATACTTTATTATTATATCATATGACATTTTGTTTCAAAGTCGGAAAAAACAACAAATTTTCCCCGCCAATGGGCGCGTTTTTTCCCTATTTCCATGGAAAAGGGCGGCCAGCGCATCCGCGCCGCCGCCCCTTTCAGGCATCTCTGTTCATTCTATGCAGCCGAAATCCTTCAGGACGCCATCGGCGCGGCGAACATCTCGTCACTCGCTCCCATTTCACCGCCTCCGGGCATCTCGCCGCCTTGGCCCATCTCTCCGCTGGCGGCGTAGACCGCTTCATAGGTGACGACAGTGCAATCCGCACTCAGCGTCCCGGTCAGGGATGTCTCCCCGGCCGTCAGGGTGTAGCTTTGGCCCTGAGCCAGTGCGCCGCTCGCAATGAGGACAGCGGAGCAGTCTGCGTCCGGCATCAGGGCAAATAGCTCCGCGCCGCTGATGTCGGCAAAGGTCATAGCCGTCCCCGCCTCCACAGCCGCCGGGAGAACGAACAGCATGGAGCCAGGCACCGTGCCGCCCGCCTGGAAGGCAGAAGAATCGACATTGGCAAACACCACCAGCGTTGCGCCGGTCACAGCGATGCTCTCAAACTCCATGGGAGCCTCATCTCCTGTGGCCGTCAGATACGCCGCGCCGCTGGTCAGAAGAATGCTCCCGTCCACGCTGACGGGCCGTGCAGCCGTCAGCGCAACGCTGCCGCCGCTGAGTGTCAGACCGCCGGTTCCGATGTCCATGCCGTTTGTCTCCGCTGTCAGCGTTATCGTTCCGCCGGAGATGACCGCCCCGGCCCCTTCCAGCGCCTCATAGCTTTCCGTCACTGTAATCGCGCCCCCGGCCAGCGCAACGGTTCCGTCCGCCCGCAGCGCGTCGTCCCCGGTGGCAATGGTCACAGTACCACCGGTAACGGTCACATTGTCTCCATGCAGGCCGTCGTCCGCAGCGGAAATCGTCACCGCTCCGTCGGAAATCATTACCTCTGTTCCCTTCAAGCCCTTGGCGCTGGCGTCCGCCAGGGCGATGGCCGCGTAATTCTCTGGCCCGGAGCCGGCGGTGATATTCAGCGTTCCGCCAGCAACGGACACCTCTGCGGCGGCGTCAATGCCGTCTCCCCCGCTGGCAATGGTCAGGCTGCCGCCGGAAACTGTCACGGCCCCCTCTGTTGTGTGAATGCCGTCTCCGCCGGATGTGACCGCCACAACGCCGCCGGTAATGGTCACATGGTCGCTGCCCTGAATGCCGTCGTCCGCCGCCGTGACGGACAGACTGCCTGCTTCAATGGTCAGGCCGTCCTTGCTGCGAATGCCGTCCGCCGCCTGGCCGATGACTGTCAGGACTCCTTCGCCCTGCATTACAATCTCATCCGCGCTATAAACAGCCGCACCGGACTGCTGGCCCTGGGCCTCCTGGATGGTATAGTCCATCCCGTCGCGCAGGATGTTTTCTGTCCCCTCCGCCAGAACAATGACGGTCTCATCCGCCTGAGCCACATACAGCGCCGGGCCGGTGGAGCAGCTGATGTCCGCCCCGTCCAGGATGATATATACCGCCCCGTCGTAATCCTCACAGTTCACAAGAAGCTGGCCGTCCGTCAGCTGGCCGGTAACGCGGTAGGTTCCCGGATACACGATTGTCACCACCCCGTCGGAGACCATGGCCCCCACGCCGGATATATGGGCCTCCGTGCCGGAAAGCTCAATCGTCACCGCACTGGTCTCATTAAAGGCGTTCGC
Source organism: Oscillospiraceae bacterium (assembly GCA_021199595.1). Taxonomy (GTDB): domain Bacteria; phylum Bacillota; class Clostridia; order Oscillospirales; family Oscillospiraceae; genus CAJOIG01. The sequence continues at coordinate 183 of JAJQHT010000038.1, read as the reverse complement.
CATGAGGGGAACCGCCGTCGGCTCAGCCTCCGCCTCCGTGTCTGTGTCCGCAGTAAAGCGCTCCGCCAGGTATGCTGCTCCCAGCAGCACTGCCAGCACAACGGCAAAAATCAGCACCGTAGTCAAGGTTTTTTTCATATCAGCTCTCTCCCGTTTACGATATGTGGACGTACATATCATGAT
>JAJQHT010000017.1 GCA_021199595.1 Oscillospiraceae bacterium | reverse complement strand
TGCATGAAGTCCAGCAGGCCGCCGTCCGCCATACATGTCCAGGAGATGCCGTTTTTTTTCGCAGAGCAGGCTCTTTTCTGTCAGGACTGTATCCAGCACCTCGTTGCCCGTCTTGGACACCGCATCGTAAATCAGCACTGCGCTCTCCAGTTCCCGCAGCCCTGCCTCCTGGGCGTCCTGGTCCCTGACCAGTCGAAGGGCGGATACCTGATGCTTCAAATCGTGGCATTTCTGGTTGATGATGGAAATATTCTCTTTGGACAGCTCGTACTGTTCCTCCATCTGCCTGCGCAGGCGGCGCTCCCCTTCCAGCGTGGCGACCAGGGTCAGCTCCCTGCGCTGCTCGGTCTGGAGCCACAGCAGGAACAGGCAGTTGAACAGGTCATAAGCCATACAGATGGCATAAGCAACAGCAGATACCCCCGCACTGTCAAATATGTTCCGCACAGTTCGGTTCAGCACCATAGCAATCGCCAGAACAATTACCGCTGTGCTGATTGCCTTCCGCCAGTCTGCCCGGTACTCCCCCTTCACCGGGAGCTTCCGGGCAAACAGCAGATAGCACACTGCCCAGACCGCCAGGAACACCGCCCATTCCCTGGCATAACCGAGAACATATCCGCCTGAGGCATACTGAGTTGTATAATTCTCCCCCCACAGGATGATGGTGACGCAGAAGTGGGCGTGCTGGGCGGCGTAGGCACAGGCGGTGCCGTACAGCGCATCCCGGAGGGAGATGTCGCAGGCAATCACAAAGGCACCATACCCCAGGAGCAGTGGGGCGATGTAGCCGCAGAAGAACTGCCACGGCGTATGATAGCTATAATGGTACTGCTGCAAAATGAACCCACCATACAGAAAGCAAAGCGTTATCCAGCCCGCCAATCGTGTTTTCCAGTGTTTCCGATGTTTCAGCGGCAGCAGAAAGGCCAGCGCCATCAGCGGCATGGCCTGGACAAAGTCCGGCCGCAGCGCATAGAGCAGAAATTCCCTCATAAGTTACTTCCTCCCTCGGCATCCTCCAGCAGCGCCTGCAAAAGCGCTTTCCGGCGTTTCCGGCTCACCGGCAGCAAATCCCCTGCCACCTGTACGTTGTCGCCCTCCAGCCTGTCCACATAGCGAAGATTCACCAGATAACTGTTATGGCATCGAACGAAGCCGTCCTCTGCCAGCTCTTTTGCCACCGCCGTCAGCGAGCGGGAGCCGGTGGTGAGGAAGTCGCCCTCCGCTGTGTGGTAGCGCAGCTGGTGGTTGTAGACCTCCACATAGTATAACCGGTGCAGCGGAATGCGCACAACATCGCCGCCCTGATTCAGTATCAGGTACTTCGTCTCTTCCCTGGGGCAGTACCGCAGGGCCTTTTTCAACTTCATGGAGAGGGCGTAATAGTTCACCGGCTTGAGCACATAGTCCAGCGCGTTTACCTCATAGCCGCAGATGGCATATTGTGCCAGGTTGGTGACAAAAATAATCACCACATCGGCGTCAACCTCCCGGATGCAGCGGGCGGCGGAAATGCCGTCCATCCCGGGCATATCCACATCCAGCAGCAGAATGTCCCATATTGGACGATAGCCTTCCACCAGCTCCGCCCCGTTTGAGTAAGTCTGCTCAGTCAGAGACAGTTGGTTCTCCTCCGCGAAACGCCGGAGATGCTGCTCCATCTGCCCGGCAAAGCCCGGATCATCCTCTGCAATCGCGATACGCATGGTGTTAACGCCTCCTTTTCTATGGTTTGTTAAGGCCCGCTATTTCCCGGTAAGCGACTTCTGCCAGCGCCGACATGGGGGCTTGAACGGCCCCCCAGCATATCCGCCACGTTCCAGATCATGGTGGCCTTTTCCGCGATGTTGACGCCGACTTCGGCTATTTTATCATTTGCCATTGGAACCGCCTTTTCCCTCGTTCCCTGCCTGGCTGATCGGGAATTTTCTCCATTATACCACAGAACGCAATAGAACGAACGTTCGTTTTCATGAAATTTGCCATGGTATGCGGCCTTTTGCTTTACAAACCAGCAACCGAACTATCGTTTATACTGTCTCCGTCACGGATTGCACCGTTTGCAAGGCTCGTATCCCTGTGCAATTAAATCATCGCGGCTGCCTGTGTACTCCTGTCGATTCCCCTCGCTGATCTGGTCTACGCTGGAGCAGGTGGGGTAATGAAACTTCTTCCCGCTTGTGTTCAGAATATATGTCGTTTCTTCGGTGGAATCTTCCGTTGCGGCGGAATCATCTTCCCAACTGTCTCCCGTGGCGTAGTCAATCACCACACCCGGCTGCACGTTGTAGCAGTACACGTTGAAGAGGACGCCGTCCCCTTCGTCCTCCACCGACATGGCTTCCATCTGCACCCCGCTGGCGACGAGGTTGTCGCCCTCGAAAATCGGTGTGACCCGGTACAGGACATGATTCTCCGTCTCCTGAACATAGTCAGCGACCAGGTTCTCAAAGGGCAGCATGCCCTCCACATTCAGGTATCTGGTGCCGGTGATCAGATTTTGTTCATTGGCATTTTCAGCCGTAAGCTGGTATCCAATCAGATGGCAGCGGTTGTAGAGATAGCTCCCGTCCACAAAGTCATACTGGACGCTATGCCAGCCGGTCGGTTTGACAGAGCTGATGTCGCCGCGCTCCTCCGTGGGCATCAGGTCGGTGCCAACGTTGGCGAACGCCGCGCCGCATCTGCCCAGCGCATCCAGTTCACTGTAACGCTCAAACGATGTGGT
>JAJQHT010000307.1 GCA_021199595.1 Oscillospiraceae bacterium | reverse complement strand
GATACAGGCGCTGTGCCAGATGATAAATAATATGGTATAGAAAGGGGGCGGAAAATGAAATCGCTGCTGTGCTTTCTGCTGGCCGTTCTGGTGTTGAGTACCCCGGCTCTGGCGGTGGATACGGACGCGGTGGAGGAAGCTCTGCCGGAGGCGGCTCGGGAGATACTGGGCGAGGCGACGGTAAGCGACGCCATCAGCGGTACGGGCCTTTTTAGAACCATCTGGCAGTGGGTGCTTTCCGCTGTACAGGAGCAGCTTTCCAAGGCCGCGAAAAGCGCCTGTGTGGCCCTGGGGGTGACGCTTCTCTGCTCTCTGGCCGGAGTCGTCAGTCAGGACGGACGGACGCCGGATTATGCGGTCATGGCGGGAGCGCTTGCAATCATGAGCTGCTGTGCGGGGGATATGACCTCCTTCCTGGGGCAGGTGGAGTCCGCGCTGGCGGAGCTGTCGGATTTTTCCAAGACCCTGCTGCCCTGTATCGCGGCTGCCGCCGCTGCGACCGGCAGCGGGGCGGCGGGGGCGGCACGGTATACCGCCTCGGCCCTGGGGCTGGATATTTTGATGACCATGGGCGTTCAGGCTGTTCTGCCGCTGATATATGCCTATGCCGCCGTCAGCGCGGCGGACGCTGCTCTGCCGGGCGGCGCATTAGGCGGGCCGGTGAAGCTGCTGGGCTGGCTGGGCAAAACGCTGCTGACCGGGATGACCACGGTGTTTACTCTGTGCCTGACCCTTTCCGGTATCATTGCGGGGAACGCGGATAAGCTGGCCGGGAGCCTGACGAAAACGGCCATTTCGGCGGCACTGCCGGTGGTGGGATCTATCCTGTCCGATGCGGCGGATACTTATCTTGCGGGAGCGTCCCTGCTGCGAAACGGGGTGGGAATATTCGGGCTTGCGGCGGTACTGTGCGTGTGTGTCGGGCCGGTGCTTAGCCTGGGACTGCACTATCTGCTGTTCAAGGCGGCGGCCTGCATTGCGGAGCCGTTTGCCGAAGGGCGGCTTTCTGCGCTTATCGGAAATATCGGCACTGCCTACGGCTTGGCCCTGGGGCTTTTGGGGAGCGCGGCGGCTATGCTGTTTGTGTCTATTGTGCTCTCCATGGAGGCGGTGACGGGATGAAAGACTGGATTATGGGTATTGTGGCGGCCTCTGTGCTCCGATCCATTGCTATGGCGCTTACGCCGCCTGGACGGGTGCGGTCGGTGACGGGGCTGGTGTGTGCCGTCGTGTGTGCGCTGGCGCTTGTGTCGCCGGTGCTGGAGATAGACCTGGACGATTTGGCGGTGGGTCTTGCGGAATATGAGCAGATGGCGGAGGAGGTGGTGTCGCAGTCGGAGGAGGAGACAAAAATGCTGAACCGGGCATACATAGAGGAGGAATACGAGGCATATATATTAGACAAAGCGGCGGAGACCGGCGTTGCCATAGAGACGGTATCCGTGACGGCCCGGTGGGATGACGAAGCCATGGTGTGGTATCCCTGGCAGGCTGTTCTCGGTGCGGCCTATGACGGGACGCTTTCACAGACGATAGAGGCGCAGCTGGGCATCCCGGCGGAACGCCAGGAGTGGAGCGGAGATGAGGGGTAAGTGGAGGGAGCTGGCGGAACGGCTGGGAAGCTGGAAATATGTGCTTCTGGTGGGACTTGTTGGGCTGGCGCTGCTGGCCTGGCCGTCTGGACAGTCCGCCGGGGAGAGCGATACGGCGACGGAGGAGGCGAGGCTGGAAGCCCTGTTATCACAAATCGAAGGGGTGGGGGAGGTCAGTCTGCTGCTGTCTGACAGCGGCGCGGCCATCGTATGCCAAGGAGCGGACAGCGCGGCGGTGCGCCTGGAAATCACGGAGGCGGTGCGCTGCTATACCGGGCTGGGCGCGGATAAGATTGAAATTTTCAAAATGACGGAGGGATAGACCTTGAGAAGAAATGTGAAACGAAATATCGTCATTGCGGCGGTGCTGGTGTTTGTGGGTGCGGCGGTGTATCTGAACTGGTCGTACAACAGTCGGTGGGGAAGCGCTGACGTGGCCATGGTGGTGGCGGAGGATGCGGCCATGGCCGAGGCGGAGGAGGAATACCTGACGGCCTCGGCGGAGGCGGAAGCGGCCAGTGTGACCACCTCGGTCTATTTTGACGAGGCGCGCCTGTCGCGTCAGTCCTCCCGGGACGAGGCACTGCAGCTGCTGGAGCTGGCCTGCTCCGGGGATGACGCATCCCAGGAGGTGATAGACGCCTCCATGGAGCAGATAAATGCCATGGCGTCCTGGAACCTCCAGGAGGCGCTGGTGGAAAACGAGCTGCTGGCCAAGGGCTATGCGGACTGTGTTGTGTTTGCCTCGGACGACGGCATCACGGTGGCTGTTCCCGCCCCGATGGAGGGCCTGACCTCCACCCAGGTGGCCCAGATTACGGAGGCTGTCCTGGCGAACACGGAGTTTGCGGCCACGGATTTGAATATTATTGAGGTGACGGAGTGACAGACAAAGAGTCTCTCTGAGATTTCCCCCTTTTCTTTTTGGCTGGGGTGTGGTATAATACCCCCACAAAATAACTTGGAGGTGTTAGGCCATGGCCGAAAATTACATCACCAAACAAGAGGAAAAGGGTACCGTCAACATCTCGGAGGACGTTATCGCCGTTATGGTGAGCGCGGTCGTCACCGAGGTGGAGGGCGTCGCCAGCATGGGCAGTCCCACCTCGCCGGAGCTGGTGGAGCTTTTTGGACGGAAAAATCCTGTGAAGGGC
>JAJQHT010000082.1 GCA_021199595.1 Oscillospiraceae bacterium | reverse complement strand
CACATATTCTAACAAAAACCTTTATATTCTCTAACAAGATGAGCTGCAATCTCCGCAACTCACTGTTATCTTCCTGATTATAGGTTGAATTCCAATTTTTTTCTGCCATCGCCACTACCAAACCTTCGTTTTAATTATAAAAACTCGGCCCCTCCGCGATGTCCGCGTGCATACCCGCCGCAAACATCCCCGCGAAAGAGCCGATTTATATTCACACCAGATCTCCAAACAGCTCCTCGCCGTAGACGCCCTCCTGGATAAGACGGAGGAAATTCTCCTTCACCTCAGGCATATCCGCTTTATAGGTGATGCCGAACCATTTGTCGCGGCTTTCCAGAACCTGAACGGAAACTTTTTTCTCCCGCAGCAGGTCGCCAATGAAGATGGGCATCAGGTATTCGCCGTCCTGCCAATCGTCGCCGATGGTCTCAAAGAAATGGTTGAAGCCCCATTCCAGCGTGTCCAGAAATTCCGGCGTCAGGCCCCACATATTCATGGAGACCTTCCCGTCCGGGTTCAAGTTCTTCCCGTTGGCCTGTGCGCCGGCAGCGGTTTTGACGATATTTTTCGTCTCGACAATATCGGTCAGATAACCGTTTTCCACCTGGCACAGCCCTCTGGTGACGCCGCCGTGGTCGGAGAGGGTATTTTTCAGGATAAACCCAGCCATGCAGAGGTCGTTTGGGCGCTCCGGCGTATAGCGCAGAAGAAAATCGTGGAGGGCGGCAAACGCCTCCTTGCCGTAATAGTCGTCCGCGTTGATAACCGCGAATGGCTCGTGTATCAGCGCCTTGGCTGCCAGCACGGCTTGGCCGGTGCCCCAGGGCTTTGTCCTGTCCGCAGGGACAGTCACCCCGGCGGGGACGTCCTCCAGGGCCTGAAACGCGTATTCCACTTCCACGCCGAGGCGCTGGCAGAGCGCTTCAACGCGCTCGCCGATAATCTCTCTGAAATCCGCCTCAATATCCCGGCGGATGATGAACACAATTTTATTGAAGCCGGCCTGTATGGCGTCATGGATGGAGTAGTCCATGATGATTTCCCCATGCAGTCCCACCGGCTCAAGCTGCTTGATGCCGCCTCCGAAACGGCTACCGATGCCGGCCGCCATGATAAGCAATGTTGTTTTCATTTATCTCTTTCCATCCGGCCATCCGGCCTGGGGCGTTTGTTTCAGCAGTTCCGCCCCTCAAATATCACTGAGAAGGTTTTGAAAATGAGCTTTGCGTCCAGCCGCAGGGAGCAGTTCTCGATATATTTGAGATCCAGCTCCACCCACTCCTCAAACGACATCTCGTGGCGGTGCTTGAGGGTCTGCCAATAGCAGGTAAGGCCCGGCTTTATCATCAGCCGCTGCATTTCATACGCGCTGTAGGTCTCCACCTCGCGGGGCAGCGGGGGACGCGGCCCAACGATGCTCATATCGCCCTTCAGCACGTTCAGCAGCTGGGGCAGCTCGTCAATGCTTGTCCGCCGGATAAAGCGCCCCACGCGGGTGATGCGCGGGTCGTCCTTCATTTTGAAGGTGCGGCCGTCGCGCTCGTTTTTATCCCAAAGCTTCAGGAGCAGTTCCTCCGCATTGACGACCATGGAACGGAATTTATAAAACTTAAATTCCCTGCCGTCCTTCCCGATTCTCGTCTGCACAAAAAAGGGCGAGCCGTGAGGGTCGTCCAGGAAAATCAGGACGGAGAGCACCAAAAACAGCGGCGAGAGGCATATCAGCGCAACCAGGGAAAAAACTACGTCAAAAATCCGCTTTGTGAGGAAGTAAGCTCTGCGGGGCTTGCATTCTATTTTTTCAAAGGTGCGCTCTAACGGTTTTGTCGCATTGCCCACGGCGTCTGCTCCTATCTTCAGCGGCGTCATGTCCATAACGTCGATGTATGTTTTGTATTCTGTCATATAGTATTTCGGTTCCTCATGCCGTATAGTATCAAATGCATCACGCTCCATCTGCGGGCGCACAGGCACCCCTCAGGCCCCGGCACGAACCTCTGCCCGCGGCCTGTTTCACTGCATTTTCGCATTTTAGCACATGACGCCCCATAATGCAAGAGTTTATACCCGGTTTTTACATTCGGCGCCAGTTCTCCGGGTAAATTGCGGCAAAATTTTAATCAATATGCCGAAATTTTCGTGCAATATGACAGTTTTTCTATGCCGCCGTCGGTGAAGAAAATATCACAACGGCGGCTTTCTGCAAGGTCTTCTCCGATAAAAGGCTTTCCTTTTTTCGGAAAATCACATCAAATCTGCTCGAACAGCTTGCGCCACTGGGCAAAAGCTTCCCGGAAGGCGGCGCGGTTCGCGTCCCGCTTGGCCCGCTCCTCGCGATAGCGGCCCAGGATGAAATCCCGCTCCGCCAACTTAATCCAGCTGTGGTAGGTGCTGACGCCCTCGTCGCTCGCGACCTTCCAGACCACGTCCACCTGTCCGGCCAGCTCCTCATCGTCCTTGGCGCCCCACCATTTGAAGATATAGTCCAGGCCCACCAGATTCGTGAAGCCCTCCTCCCGCAGACCGGCCAGGGCAGTCACGTCCTCGGAAAAGGCGTCCTCCCACTTGGACACGCGGCCAGCGGTGTTCTTCTGCCAGCTGTTGCGGACGCTGTCCGCCAGCTTATCCGCGCAGAGCTGCCAGGCGCACTCCGCGTCCATTTTTTCCAGTACGCTTCCTATCAGCATAGGTATCAATCCTTTCTTTTTTATGCGTCCGCCCCCGTTTCGCGAGGGCGGACGGGTTGACGGGTTTATCT
>JAJQHT010000310.1 GCA_021199595.1 Oscillospiraceae bacterium | reverse complement strand
GCCCACGGCTGCACCGGCAAGGGCAACGACCAGGTGCGGTTTGAGCTGGCCATCAAGCACTTTGCCCCCAACATGAAGATTATCGCCCCCTGGCGGGAGTGGGACATCAAGAGTCGCGACGAGGAGATCGACTACGCCGAGGCCCACCACATCCCTCTGCGCATTAACCGGGAGACCAACTACTCCAAGGATAAGAACCTCTGGCACCTGTCTCATGAGGGTCTCGACCTGGAGGATCCCGCCAACGAGCCGCAGTATGAGAAGGAGGGCTTTTTGGAGATGGGCGTCTCCCCCATCCAGGCTCCGGACAAGCCCACCTATGTGACCATCGACTTCGAAAAGGGCGTTCCCGTAGCTCTGGACGGCGTGAAGATGAGCGCCAAGAACATCATCTATCAGCTCAACGCCATTGGCGGCGCCAACGGCATCGGCCTGCTGGACATCGTAGAAAACCGGCTCGTCGGCATGAAGTGCCGGGGCGTTTACGAGACGCCGGGCGGCGCGATTTTGTATAAGGCACACAGCGTTCTGGAGAGCATCTGCCTGGATAAAATGACTGCCCACGAGAAACAGAAGCTGTCCATCACCTTCGCAGAGCTTGTGTATAACGGCCAGTGGTTTACTCCCTTGCGCGAAGCCCTCTCCGCCTTTGTAGACAAGACCCAGGAGAAAGTCACTGGCACTGTGCGGCTGAAGCTCTATAAGGGCAATATGATAAACGCCGGCGTCACCAGCCCCTACAGCCTGTATTCCGAGCAGATTGCCACCTTCGGCGAGTCTGATTACAACCAGGCCGATGCCCAGGGCTTCATTAACCTCTATGGTCTTCCCATCAAGGTGCAGGCCATGGTGGACGCGCAGAACCATGAATAATCTCTGGGGCGGCGCGGTAGCCGAGGCCGCCAAGGCCCTGAATTCCTCCATCGCTGTAGACAGCCGTATGTGGCGGGAGGACATTCAGGGTTCCCTGGCTCACAGCGCCATGTTGACGGCCCAGGGTATTCTCTCCCAGGAGGACGGCGAGGCCATCCAGGCGGGGCTGACCGGCATATTGAACGACATTGAAAGCGGCGCGCTGCAAATCGATATGGGCGCGGAGGACATCCACACCTTTGTGGAAATGGAGCTGACCGCCCGCATTGGTGACGCAGGCAATCGCCTGCACACTGCCCGCAGCCGGAACGACCAGGTGGCCACAGATTTGCGCCTTTATCTCCGCAACCAGGAGGACGAGCTGGTCTCTCTCATCCATGACGTGATAAAAGCCCTGCGGGATAAGGCGGCGGAGTATGCGGACGCGGTGATGCCGGGGTACACCCACCTCCAACGAGCGCAGCCCGTCACCCTGGGCCATTACCTGTGCGCCTATGCCATGATGCTGACCCGCGACACGGGACGAATCAAGGACGCGAGAGCACGCCTGAATCAATGCCCCCTGGGGGCCTGTGCGTTAGCTGGCACCACCTTTCCCACGGACAGGGCTATGACCGCCGCCGCGCTTGGCTTTGACGGCCCGTGTCTGAACAGCATGGACGCAGTTTCCGATCGGGATTTCTGTGTGGAGCTGATGAGCGCTTGCAGCCTTATCATGACACACCTGAGTCGGCTTTCCGAGGAACTGGTGCTGTGGTCCAGCCTGGAATTTGGGTTTGTCACCCTGCCGGAGGGCTTTGTCACCGGCTCCTCCATCATGCCCCAGAAGAAAAACCCGGATATGGCAGAGCTTATCCGCGGCAAGACGGGCCGGGTCTATGGTGACCTGACCGCCCTGCTGACCGTTTTGAAGGGTCTGCCGCTTGCCTATAACAAGGATATGCAGGAGGACAAGCAGGCCGTCTTTGACGCAGTGGACACGGCAAAGCTGTGCCTGTCCGTCATGGCCCCCATGGTGGCCGGCATGACGCCTCACCCAGAAGCCATGCGCAAGGCCGCCGGAACCGGCTTCATAAACGCAACAGACTGCGCCGACTGGCTGGTGGCCCACGGCGTCCCCTTCCGGGAGGCCTATGGCATCGCCGCCGGTCTCGTCCACGCGGGAACCCCTCTGGAGGACGTTCCCCTGGAAACCTATAAAACCGCCTGTCCCGTCTTCGACGAGACCATCTATGACGCCGTAGACCTGGATAACTGCGTCCGCCGCAGGAATCTCCCCGTAGCGGAGGAAATCGCGTTTCTGGATAGGTTTTTGGCAGAAGACTGATTAACAACCGCAACTACAGAGCCGCCCGAATTGCTCGGACGGCTCTTTTTTATGGCACTAGATATGTAAGCATTTATCGTCTAAATGTTCGTCTATTTCTTCCCCAGTTAACAGCACATGGTTGTAATTCAATTTTGGTATGATTTTGACTGGCGCATGAACTATTTCACAATCTAGCAAAATTACTAATCGAGGTCATAAATTTTTGTTTACTATTTTCCGTGATTATAATAACTTTTGTTGCGCTTTTTGGGCCGCCAGTAGTACAATATAGACAAATGTCAGTGTCTCATGTCGTTCATTCATCAATGTTCGGCAATCTTCGGAAAATTCTATCATGGAATCTTCCAATCAAAAGGAGGTCAAAAATGAGCAACGAAACCAACTGTGCCATTGGATGCGCCGAATCGGAGCAGGCACTGCTTGACCGTGTGCGCCAGCTTTTGTCAAGCTATAAGGGCCAGCAGGGTGCTCTTATCCAGGCTCTTCATACTGTGCAGGGCGTATACGGCTATCTGCCGCTGGAGGTGCAGCGCATCGTCGCCGAGGAACTGGATATACCCCTTG
>JAJQHT010000049.1 GCA_021199595.1 Oscillospiraceae bacterium | reverse complement strand
GGAGATATGGCGGCAGGCGGGCAGCGAGTTCAACATCAATTCCCCCAAGCAGCTGGGGGAGGTGCTGTTTGAGCGGCTGGGCCTTCCGACGGGGAAGAAGAACCACCGGGGCTGGAGCACCAGCGCGGATGTGCTGGAGCGGCTGCGGGACAAGCACCCCATCGTGGGGCAGGTGCTGGAATATCGGGAGCTGACAAAGCTGAAAAGCACCTATACGGACGGACTTATGAAGACCATCGGCCCGGACGGACGGATACACACCACCTTCCAGATGACCGCCACCGACACGGGGCGGCTGTCCTCCCGCGACCCGAATTTGCAGAATATCCCCATTCGCCGTCAGCTTGGCTCCGGCATTAGGCGGATGTTTGTGGCCGGGCCGGGGAACGTGCTGGTGGACGCGGATTACAGCCAGATAGAGCTGCGCATCCTTGCGAACATCTCCGGGGACGAGACTATGACCAACGCCTTCCTGTCCGGCGAGGACATCCACGCCGTCACGGCAAGCCAGGTATTCGGCGTTCCCCTGGAGCAGGTGACGAGTCAGCTCCGCTCCCAGGCCAAGGCCGTGAATTTCGGCATCGTCTACGGCATATCCGCCTTCTCCCTGGCGGATGATATTGGCGTTTCCACTGCCGAGGCTAAAATCTATATCGACACCTATATGGAGAAATACCACGGGGTCAGGGAATATATGGAGAGCGTCATTCAGCAGGGGACGGAGCAGGGCTATGTGTCCACGCTCTTTGGCCGCCGTCGGTATATGCCGGAGCTGAAGGCCTCGAACTTCAACGTCCGCTCCTTTGGGCAGCGGGTGGCCCGGAATATGCCCATCCAGGGCACAGCGGCGGATATTATCAAGCTCGCCATGATTCGCGTGTATAACCGTCTGAAAAAGGAGCTGCCCCAGGCAAAGCTTCTGCTCCAGGTGCATGACGAGCTTATCGTGGAGTGTCCCGCGAATATGGCGGAGCAGGCCGCCGTGATATTGGACGAGGAAATGGAAAACGTCGTCCACTATCCTGTTCCCTTGACGGCGGACACCGGCACAGGGGCAAGCTGGGCGGACGCCCATTGACGCCATGGAGATTATAAACGCCCTGCCGGAGCATACCGGCGAGATTGCGGCCCTGGAGGCCCTTTGCTTCGAGGCCCCCTGGCCGCCGGAGCTGATCGCCCGCCTGCGGGAGCGATTCATCGTGGCGGCGGAGGGAGACGCGGTGCTGGGCTATGCCGCACTGTCCACGGTGCTGGATGAGGCGAGCCTGGATAAGATAGCCGTGGCCCCGGCCAGCCGCCGCCAGGGGATAGGCAAGGCCCTGCTGGACGCGGTTATCGCCCGCTGCCGGGCGCAGAGCATGGCCACCCTGACCCTGGAGGTGCGCGCCTCCAACCAGGCGGCCATCGCCCTATACGAAAACGCCCGCTTTGCCCCAGTGGGCCGCCGGAATAATTACTATGAAAAACCCAGAGAGGACGCCATGATTATGACGTTGGTGATGTGATATGCTTATTTTATCCGTGGAATCGTCCTGTGATGAGACGGCGGTGGCGCTGGTGGAGGACGGGCGGCGGGTGCTGACCGACCAGATATTCTCCCAGGTGGCGCTGCACAAAATATACGGCGGCGTGGTGCCGGAGATTGCGGCCCGCAGCCATTTGGAGGTCATCGTCCAGCTGGCCGACCGGGCCTTGGCGGAGGCCGGAGTGTCCCGCCGGGAGATAGACGCGGTGGCCTGCACCTATGCCCCCGGGCTTATCGGCGCGGTGCTGGTGGGGGTGAATTTCGCGAAAAGCGCGGCCCTGGCCTTGGGCGTGCCGCTGATACCCGTCCACCATATCCGGGGCCATATCGCCGCGAATTATATCGCCTACCCGGAGCTGGAGCCGCCCTTTTTGTGCCTTGCCATTTCCGGGGGCAACACCATGCTGGTGGTTGTGCGGGGGTATACGGATATGCGCGTCCTGGGCCGGACGCGGGACGACGCGGCGGGGGAGTGCTTCGATAAATCCGCCCGCGTCATGGGTCTGGGCTATCCCGGCGGCAAGCCCATCGACGACCTTTCCCAGACCGGGGACGACCACCGCTATGACCTGCCGCGGCCTTATGTGGGGGACAACCCTTTTGATATGAGCTTTTCCGGCCTGAAAACCAGCGTTGTGAACATCGTCCACCACTGCGAGCAGACCGGGGAGCCGCTGGATAAGCCGGGCCTCGCGGCCAGTCTTTGCCGGGCCGTGTCGGAATCTCTGGTGGGCCGCACCATGGAGGCGGCAAAAATGCTGGGCTATCAGCATATTGCCGTGGCCGGGGGCGTTGCGGCCAATTCCCGCATACGCCGGGATTTTCAGACGGCGTGCGGGAAAGCTGGCAAGACCCTATATACCCCGCCCATGCGTCTTTGCGGGGACAACGGGGCCATGATCGGCGCCCAGGGCTATTATGAATACCTGGCGGGCACGCGGGCCGGCAGCGACTTGAATGCCTATGCCACAATGGAGCTGTGAGATATGGTCTATATAACAAATTCTGAGCGGGAGACGGAGGCGTTGGGAGAGCGGTTCGGCGCGTCGGTGTCGGACGGCTCCGTGGCCGCGCTGTACGGCGATTTGGGCTGCGGCAAGACCGCCTTTGTCCGGGGCATGGCCAGGGGTATGGGACTGGATGTGCCGGTCACAAGCCCTACCTTCACCATTGGGAACGAGTACATAGTCCCTCGGAGCCTGTTCCATTTTGATATGTACCGACTGTCCGACGCGGAGGAGCT
>JAJQHT010000270.1 GCA_021199595.1 Oscillospiraceae bacterium | reverse complement strand
GGTCAGTATGTCGGAGGCCAGCCGGTTCGGCATCATGAACATCGGGCCGGACGGATACATAAGCGAGTTTGAGGAAAAGCCGCCCCAGCCGAAGAGCGATATGGCCTCCATGGGCATCTATATCTTCAACTGGAAGCTGCTGCGCCAGGCCCTGATCGACGACGAGAACGACCCGGACAGCCACCGGGATTTCGGCAAGGACATCATCCCCAAGCTGCTCGCGGCGGGCGAGAAGCTGTGGCCCTATCGCTTCGACGGCTACTGGCGGGACGTGGGCACCATCACAAGCCTCTGGGACGCCAACATGGATCTTTTAAGCCCCGGCACGCTGGACATCTACGACCCATCCTGGCCCATCCTGAGCCGGAACCCCATCCGCCCGCCCCATGTGGCGGGGCCGGAGGCGGACATCCGCCACTCCATCGTGACAGAGGGCTGCGTGGTGGAGGGGACGGTATTCAACAGCGTCCTGTCAAGCCAGGTGCGGATAGAGCCGGGGGCGCGCGTGGAATACAGCGTGCTGATGCCAGGGGCTGTCGTGGAGCGGGGCGCGGAGGCGCGCTTCGCCATTTTGGGAGAGAACGTCCGCGTATGCGCCGGCGCCCATGTGGGCACCGCGCCGGACGGTTCGGACCGCTGGGGCGTTGCCACCTGCGGGCCGGACATCACCGTAGGCCCCGGCGCCCTGGTAGCGCCAGGCGCCATGCTCTATGATGATTTGGTGGCGAAACTATGAGAAACGATCTGCATGGTATTCTCTATACCCTTGGCTCCGAGCCTGCCCTGGGTGAGCTGGTGGCCAACCGGAACAGCGCCTCTATCCCCTATGGGGCGAGATACAGGCTGATAGACTTTGCCCTCTCCGCCATGGTGAACGCCGGCGTGCGGGACGTGGGCGTCATCATGGAGCGGGATTACCAGAGCCTTTTGGATCACCTCTCCAGCGGGAAGGACTGGGATCTCTCCCGCCGCCGGGGCGGCCTGCGGCTGCTGCCGCCCTTCGGCCTGCCGGAATCCCATTCCGGCCACTTTGGCGGCTGCATGGAGGCGCTGCGCTCCGTCAGCTCCTATATCCGGGACATCCAGCAGGAGGACATCGTCCTGGCCGCCGGGGACTGGATTGCAAACGTTGACCTGGCTGCCGCGCTGGAGGTTCACGCCGCCGCCGGAGCCGGGATTACCGCCGTCTGCACGAGGGAGAATCCCCCCTTCGCCCATCACCGGCTCGTGCCGGGAGAGGACGGTTTTGCCAAAACGCTGCTGTTTTCCCATGGCGGCGCAGGAGAGGGCCTTGCCTCTACAGAGATTTATATTCTGAAAAAAGACCTGCTGCTGGAGCTGATGGATTTCTGCTCCGACGGACGGCGCACCCACTTCCATCGGGACGCCCTGGCCCACTTCCTGTCCGAGGGCGGCAAAATGGCCGTCTATGTCCACGAGGGCTATTTCAGCCGCATCACCTGCGTGGGCGACTACTACCGGGCCAGCATGGATCTGCTCCGGCCGGAGGTGCGGGCGGATTTGTTCCCGTGGGGAACGCGGCCCATCCGCACCAAGGAGCGCGCGGAGTCCAGCACCTATTATGGCGATGAGGCCAAGGTGAAAAACTGCCTGGTGGCGGACGGCTGCTATGTGGAGGGGGAGATTCAAAACTGCATCCTCTTCCGCGGCGTGCGCGTGGCCGCCGGGGCGAAGCTTCAAAACTGCGTTATCATGCAGGACACGGTGGTGCAGGAAAACGCCCAGCTGAAAAGCGTCATCGCGGACAAGGACTGCACCGTCACGGCGGGCTGCTTCCTCGCGGGGAGCGACCGGCTTCCCAGCGTGATACCCAAGGGTCACACCGTATAAAGCACTGAATTTTCAAAGCAAGGAGAAATTGTATGGCAGAAATCACGGGCAGCGAGCTGCACGCAGCAATCGAGGATAAGCTGTGCGCCCATTTCGGCGTTACAGGCCGGCAGGCCACAGACGGCCAGGTGTTCCAGGCGGCGGCCATGGTCATTCGGGAAATCATGAGCCGCACCCTGGCCGCCCAGCCGGGACAGGAGCAGCGGCAGGTGCATTATCTGTCTCTGGAATTTCTGCTGGGCCGGAGCCTGATGAAAAACGCCTATAACCTGGGGCTGGGCGAGGCCCTGACTCAGGCGCTGGAGGCCATGGGCCGCAGCGCTGCCGATATATTCGAGACCGAGCCGGATGCGGGCCTTGGAAACGGCGGCCTGGGCCGTCTGGCCGCCTGCTATATGGACAGTATGGCCACCCTGGACATTCCGGCCACGGGCTATTCCCTGTGCTATGAGCTGGGGCTGTTCCGGCAGGTGATGGAAAACGGCTGCCAGACCGAGGTGGCGGACGACTGGCGTCTCGGCGCGCAGGGCTGGCTCATTCCCCGGGAGGAGGACACCTGTGAGGTGCGCTTCGGCGGCCATGTGGAGGAGGAATGGGACTACCCCGGCACCTGCCATACCCGGCAGACCGGGTATACCAGCGTGCTGGCCGTGCCCCGTGATATGCTGATTGCCGGCTACGGCGGGAACCGGGTGAACACCCTGCGCCTCTGGGAGGCGAGAAGCCCGCAGAAGCTGGATATGTATCTCTTCTCCGGCGGACAGTATATGCAGGCCATGGAGGAGCGCACCATGACGGAGGTCATCACGAAGGTGCTGTATCCCGCGGACGACCATCTCCAGGGCAAGGAGCTGCGCCTGAAGCAGCAGTATTTCTTCGTCTCCGCCACGGCGCAGGACATCGTGAAAAAGCACCGGGCTACCTGGGGGGA